>NZ_CALIOS010000081.1:0-5987 GCF_938044715.1 uncultured Turicibacter sp. | reverse complement strand
CAATGCTAATAATTTATTAACTCGCATCGACTTAACCATTTCTGGGACTTGATTTTCCATACGCGCAGCCGGCGTTCCATTACGCACTGAATACGGGAAGACGTGTAATTCAGAGAATCCGATACGTTTAATCGTCTCAACTGTTTCATTAAATAGCTCTTCTGTTTCTCCTGGGAAGCCTACAATCACATCTGTTGTAATTGCTAAATTGTCAAATAACTCACGTAACTCTTTTACCTTTGCCTCAAATTCAGCTAATGTATAGGGACGCTTCATTCCCTTTAAGATTTCATTTGATCCAGCTTGAAGTGGCATATGTAAATGGTTCACAATTTTATCTGACATTTTCATGGCAGTGATGACATCATCTGTCATTTCTGATGCCTCAATTGAAGAGATACGAATACGTTTTAATCCGTCAATTTTAATTAAGTCTTGAAGTAATTTACCAAAACTATAATCTTCTAAATCTTCACCATAAGCCGCTGTATGAATCCCTGTTAAAACGACTTCACAGTGACCATTCGCTACTAATTGCTTAACTTGATCAATAACGATTTCAGGTTTTTGAGAACGAACAGTTCCACGCGCCCAAGGAATAATGCAATACGTACAGAAATTATTACATCCATCTTGAATTTTTAATGTTGCACGCGTACGGTCTGAGAATTGAGAAACATTCAATGTTTCAAATCCATCTACCTTGAAAACATTTTGAATTTGTGAAATCGGTTGACGCTCTTCACGATATTTTTGAACTAATTGAGGAATTTGGTCACGTCCATGTGTTCCAATCACAATATCAACGCCCTCGATATCCATAATTTCTTTTGGTTTGGTTTGTGCGTAACATCCCATGACACACATAACGGCCTCAGGGTTACGACGAATGGCACGACGAATCACTTGACGACTTTTTTTATCTCCTGTATTCGTGACCGTACACGTATTAATGATATAGACATCTGCTACACCTTTAAAATCTACTTTTTCATAACCTTCATTTTTAAATAACTCCCATACTGCTTCTGTTTCATAATGATTTACTTTGCATCCTAATGTATGAAATGCTACAGTCGGCATAAAATCATTCCTTTCCCTATGACAAATCTTGTTGTGATATTTAAAATTCTAATGCAAACGAAATCGCACTCAACGCGTAAATCGGTGCTGTTTCTGTTCTTAAAATGCGAGGCCCTAATGCACACGGTTTAAATCCATGCTGGATTAATAAATCAACTTCTTTTTCTCCAACGCCTCCCTCAGGCCCAACTAATAACAATAACGTTGCACCTGGTTTTATATTTTCTAACGTTTGTTTTAATTGAGCTAATTCACCTTGTTTGGCTGTTTCTTCATAAGCAAACAAGCAAACATCGTAATGTTTAGATTGTTCTAAGAAAGCCTTAAAGGTATGAACAGAATGAACTTTTGGAACCACTTGACGATGAGACTGTTCAGCAGCTTCTTTTGCAATCTTATTCCATCGTTCAACCTTTTTCACTTCCTTTTTAGCATCTAGTTTAACAACACAACGTTCCATACTTACCGGCATAAAGTTAGTTGCTCCACACTCCGTTGCCTTTTGAATGACCCATTCAAATTTATCTCCTTTAGGTAACCCTTGGGCAATCGTGACCTCAATGGGTAATTCCGTATCACTTTCAATTGCTTCACCAATTTCTCCCGTCACTTCATCTGGTGTTACGGCTGTAATCGTGAGATAATAACATTCTTTATCTTCATTACAAACAATGATTCGCTCACCGACTTCCATTCGCATGACACGGGCGATATGATGAGCATCTTCATCAGTAATTCGAACTTGTTTCGCTTGAAACTGATGATTTTTTAAAAAATAACGTTGCATTACGTTGCCTCCAATTCGACTTTAACCTTCGTATGTTGCCACAATCGCAACCCATCCATTTTTTTCTCTCACTTCTTCAATCTTAAATTGATGGGCAACTAAAGCATCTAATACTGCTTGTTTTTCATGGTCAACAATACCAGAACAAATAAACGTTTGACCTTGTGGTAATACTTTCACCACATCATCTAACATATTAATAATAATCGGTGCTAATATATTAGCTACCATTAACGTTGGAGCTTCTGATAACGCCTCCACCCCATCAATTAAATTGTTTTTCTCAATGATAATGTTTTGACAATGATTCATTTCAATATTTTCTTTTGCACGAATCACTGCCATTGCGTCCAAGTCAACCGCATAAACCAAACGACATCCAAGTTTTGAAGCAGCGATTGCTAAAATTCCAGAACCAGTTCCTACATCAACAACGACTTGACTTGAATTGGCATACTGTTCAATCAATTCTAAACATAATTGTGTCGTTTCATGCGTTCCAGATCCAAAGGCCATTCCCGGATCTAACATAATCTCTGTCACATTAGGATCAGTTGTAGGTTCAAGCCAACAAGGTTTAATCACTAGCGTCTTCGTAATTTCAATTGGAGTATAATGTTTTTTCCAACTATTTGCCCAGTCTTCTTCATCTAACATTTTGATTTCCAGTTTATTATGGTCAAAGTTATCAAATTTTAAATTTAATAATTGCGTTCTCACAAATTCTAACTGTGTTTCAATATCTGACGTTACGGCTAAATAGCCTTTAATGATAACTCCATCACTTGGATAATCATTAGGATTTAGGCGATAAATTTCACCAAAATGATCCTCATGTGATTCTGTTACGGTATTTGAATCTTCAAGTAAGACTCCCTTCGAACCAGCCTCAATAAAAATATTACTAACTAAATCATACGCTTCATGCGTTGAATGAAAACTTAACTCTAACCAGTTCATGAAGTCACCTCATTTATCAATTTTATCTCTAAATTATAACACAATTCATCAAAAACTAAAAATTATGTTCTTTTGTTTAATATTGTAAATTTTTTATAGTATCATTCTTTTTCCATAAAAAAATTGTAAGGATTCTTCATCCTTACAATTTTCATTATTTAAAGGCCTTTTTTAACTTATCCCAGATTGAACCTGTTTTATCTTCTAACTGATCAAATTCATGTAATAATTCACGTTGACGATGACTTACTTTTTTAGGAACGACTAATTTAACTTTGACATATAAGTCTCCCGTCATTTCGCGGTTAATGTATTTAATTCCTTTATTACGAACTCTAAATTCAGTTCCTGGTTGTGTTCCTTCTGGAATTTTTAAAGCCACTTTTCCATTTAACGTCGGTACTTCAACTTCAGCTCCTAAAGTTGCTTGACTAAATGAGATTGGAATTTCACAACGAAGGTCATAACCATCGCGAACAAAGAAATCATGTGGTAAGACTCTAAATCCAACATATAAATCTCCACTTGGTCCGCCATTACGTCCCGCTTCTCCTTGACCTGTTAAGCGGATTTGTTGACCATCATCAATTCCAGCTGGAACTTTAACTTCAATCGTTTTTTGACGGTTAACTGTTCCATGCCCTGAACAAGCATCACATTTATGTTTAATCTTTTTACCCGTTCCAGAACAGTCAGGACAAGTCGTTTGAGTTTGCATACGTCCAAGAATCGTATTTTGAACTTCCACAACGCGTCCTGTTCCACTACAACGAGAACATGTTTCAATATCGTCTTTAGAACGTGCTCCTGATCCCCCACATTTTGTACATTCTTCTTCACGATTTACTGTAATCTCTTTTGTCACGCCAAATGCAGCTTCTTCAAACGTAATCGTTATTGTTTGCTTTAAATCATTACCACGTTGTGGGGCATTTGGATTTCGACGATTTGAGCCACCACCGAATCCGCCGAATCCGCCTCCGAACATACTTTCAAATATATCTTCGAATCCGCCTCCGAATCCGCCTTGTGCTCCACCAAATCCTCCGAATCCGCCAAATCCACCTTGGCCACCGAATCCATCTGTTGCTGCATGTCCATATTGATCATAGGCTGCGCGCTTTTGCTCATCGCTAAGCACCTCATATGCTTCTTGTACCTCTTTGAACTTTTCTTCTGCATTTGCTTCCGTTGCAACATCAGGATGATACTGTTTAGCTAACTTACGGTAAGCGCGCTTAATTTCTTGATCAGTTGCTGTTTTTGAAACACCTAGCACCTCATAATAATCACGTTTTGCCATGCTGTACCCTCCTTTTATTCTTTCATAATATACCATAAAAAAAGTCAAAGTCATAGTAGACTTTGACTT
This sequence comes from uncultured Turicibacter sp., assembly GCF_938044715.1. Taxonomy (NCBI): domain Bacteria; kingdom Bacillati; phylum Bacillota; class Erysipelotrichia; order Erysipelotrichales; family Turicibacteraceae; genus Turicibacter; species uncultured Turicibacter sp. The sequence continues at coordinate 1,785 of NZ_CALIOS010000081.1, read as the reverse complement.
TTAAATTTTTTATTAAACTTCTTTATATTCAGCGTCTACAACTGAATCATCACTTGAATTTGCTCCTGCATCACCTTGTGCCGCTTGAGCTGCCTCAGCTGCTTGAGAATAAACTTTAACCGCTAATTCTTGAGCTAATTTTTCAAGTTCATCTTTTTTCACTTTAACTTCATCGAAATTGTTATCGCTTAATGCTTTTTCTAATGCTTCAACTGCATTTTTAATGTTTGTTTTTTCTTCTTCAGTTGCTTGTTCTCCAAGTTCTGAAACTGATTTATTTGCCGCAAAGATTAATTGCTCTGCTTCATTACGTAAATCTGCTTGTTCTTTACGTTTTGCATCTGCATCTGCATTTTCTTCTGCTTCACGGACCATGCGTTCAATTTCTTCATCTGTTAATCCTGAACCAGAAGTGATGGTGATACGTTGTTCTTTTTGTGTACCTAAATCTTTTGCTTTAACATTTACAATCCCATTAGCATCGATATCAAATGTTACTTCGATTTGAGGGATACCACGTGGTGCAGCTGGAATATCTCCTAATTGGAAGCGTCCTAATGTTTTGTTATCTGATGCCATTGGACGTTCACCTTGTAAAACGTGAATATCTACGGCTGGTTGGTTATCTGCAGCTGTTGAGAACACTTGAGATTTAGATGTTGGAATTGTTGTATTACGAGGGATTAAAACCGTCATCACTTGTCCCATTGTCTCGATACCTAAAGATAATGGTGTAACGTCTAATAATAAGATATCTTTAACATCTCCTTGTAACACCCCACCTTGGATAGCAGCTCCCATTGCAACTACTTCGTCTGGGTTAACTCCTTTATTAGGTTCTTTTCCTAATTCATTTTTGATTGCTGTTTGCACGGCAGGAATACGAGTTGATCCACCAACTAATAAAACTTGATCTAAATCATTTGCAGTCATCTTAGCATCTTTTAATGCTTGACGAACTGGTCCCATTGTACGTTCAACAAGAGTTGAAGTCATCGCATCAAATTGAGCACGTGATAAAGTTTTTTCTAAATGTAAAGGTCCTGTTGCATTCATTGAGATGAATGGTAATGAAATTTGGACAGATGTCACTCCTGATAAGTCTTTTTTAGCTTTTTCAGCCGCATCTTTTAAACGTTGCATTGCCATTTTATCTGCTGATAAATCAACACCTGTTTCTGATTTAAATTCTTTTACTAACCAGTCAATAATCACTTGGTCGAAATCATCTCCACCTAAACGATTATCTCCCGCTGTTGATAATACTTCAAATGTTCCATCTGCTAACTCAAGAATTGAAACGTCAAAAGTTCCTCCTCCTAAGTCATATACTAAAATTGTTTGTTCTTTATCTGTTTTATCTAATCCATAAGCTAAAGCTGCTGCTGTTGGTTCATTGATGATACGTTTAACATCAAGACCTGCAATACGTCCTGCATCTTTAGTCGCTTGACGTTCAGCATCATTGAAGTAAGCTGGAACTGTAATAACAGCTTGAGTTACAGTTTCACCTAAGTAAGCTTCTGCATCAGCTTTAATTTTTTGAAGTATCATTGCTGATATTTCTTGTGGTGAATAAGTTTTATCATCAATCTTAGTTTTGTGATCTGTTCCCATTTCTCTCTTAATTGAGATTATAGTGTGTTCAGGATTTGTAATTGCTTGTCTTTTAGCTATTTGTCCTACTAATCTTTCACCGTTAGCTTGGAATGAAACTACTGATGGAGTAGTTCTAGCACCTTCTGAGTTAGTGATAACTACTGGTTCTCCACCTTCCATAACAGC
>NZ_CALIOS010000080.1:0-24722 GCF_938044715.1 uncultured Turicibacter sp. | reverse complement strand
ATTTATAATTCTACATGACCTTAAAAAAACTGTCTAATTAATTGTAACCTATCCATAGTTTACTAAATTAGGGCTAACCAAAGGATTCGTTCCACTGTATAACCCTGCTTCTATATTAGTTATACTACTGTTTATTTCTATCCCAGTAAACATTTGAGTCTTTGCCTCTGTCCCGAATGTGAATTCAGTTATCAGTTCGCCAGAATTTAAAACGTTGGGTCTTATTATTCCATTACTAACACCCACGGTATAGGCTAATAATTTTTCAAATTCACACTTATACTGTTCTGCTTCATAAGCAAGTCCGGAGTCTTGTGGCGTGAATCCAGCTTCCAAAAAAAGTGAGTGTTCCTTCATGATTCTTAAAAAATATAAGTGTAGTTCGAGTGATAACGTAACATATCTCTGATCATTCATCATATTCCCCCTAAAAAAGTAATGTCTCTACAATTCTATGTATTTAAATATTCAGGAATGCTACTAGTGAGATAAGATTTTCTAATATTCCAATAATGAATTAGGAAGCTTAAGCTATGTCATGATCAACTTAACAGACTTGTTCAAAATTAGATCAATGGATTATGAGTTTTTTCATTATGTAAAAGTAGGGTTACTTATTTTAAAAAAAACTCATTCAACCAGCCTTGTGTAAACAAATTATACATTAGATAACTTAATGGGGATGGCCGTTTCTACTAATCGGATTGCGCCGAGATCCCTTGGACGCTATGAGGGCACCATCTGTACTATTTATAAAGAAACAACATATCGTAACAGAAATCAATTCTGAATTAAGATACGTTTTTAGTCTACATGCCTTTCGTCCTCAAAATACTTTATAAATCTCTCGTGTCGTCACGCTCTCAATTTGATGGTAAGGAAACAAAATTTGATTCGCTTCTTTCTTAAATTTTTCCCAATCTGCACAATCTTTTAAAATAAATAATGGCATACTAGCCTTTTGATTTTGGAACAAAACGTGGTATTCAATTTCGTAGTTCGCCCACCAAGACTCCTGATCATACATTTGCTGATGGGCTTGATGTTCCCGATTTAAATGAAAGGCAAGTGCTGCTTCAATAAAACTCTCAGGAACAAATAGGGTGTTTGATAGGACATTTGCTTGAATCTCATTACTTTTATTTGGTAAAAAAATACCAATCACTTCAAATTCATATGTTTCGCTGGCCATTATATTCTCCTCGGCATAAACTTTTTCTAAGTCTAATTCTTCAAGATTTCTTAATGGATCACATAAACACGGTTATCTAATGTAAAATCTGAACCTAATCTTAAATAATTGAGGGTTGCGAACTCTTCTGAAATTAAGACTGGTACTTTTTCAAAAGTCGTTTTCTTTAGTTCATCCTCAATAAAACTTCGCCCTTCTTTGAATATCATGATGCCTTCCTTTAAGATAGCAACTTGCGTATGAGTGACACCATTTGTAATAAATTGAGTGATAGGAACGGTAGAACAAGCCTTGTCTCCTTCTTTCGCGAGTTCATTTGGAAGTTTCAACTTCTCACTATACAGCTCAAGTCCTAAATGATACTCTACTGATTGAACCGAATCTAAATTGGCAATTTCCTTGATTTGTTCAAGCGATACTCTGTTATAATTAGGATCACTCACTTTCATCTCTTGATTAAAGGTAATCGTTGCCATTTTTAATTGCTGTTCCTCAACTTTTTGAGCCGATGGACTTATCTTCAAATTAGGAAAACAGAACATACTCGATACGGAGATTAGTAAAAAAAATAAGATGATTTTTTTACGATACATTTTATGACTTCCTAAACTATTATCCATCATTATTTAGTATCCTATTTATTAAATAATAACAAAACAAAAAACCATTATCTTCATATCGATAATGGTTTTTTGTTTTGATGAGGACAATGTTTAGTAATATCCCCTTTCACATAATAAAGCATAACAATCATTAACTTCTTCATCCGTGAATAACTCAGAATATTCACTTTTAATAATTGTGGCCTCCATCGTTAAATCAAGGCGTCCCGCTTCAGCTAACTGATTAAAACAGTCTGATGTTCTGCCTTTTCTTAAAATTTCTTGTGCAGTTCTCACAATTCCAAATCGTTCAATGGTTTGGAGAAATCTTGTCATTTTGCAGTCATACTCTTTTTCTGCTACTTCACAGTTTTTGATGACTTCCTGTTGTAGTTTTTTCTCTAATGCTGTCATTTTTACACTCCAGTATTCATTGTAAATTCGTTCACTTTATTTAGTTTATCATAAAATATCGTCAATGGTTAAATTAATTTAAGATAGTTGTAGCACTTAAAATCCTCTTATCTAAGAAGTCTGACTTAACTTTTCCTTGTGTCTTTTCAATCCTTTTAGCGTGACCTTAAAAAAACTTTTTTCATCCGTAACTGATCCGACCGTAAGGATTTTTCCTTGAAAATTTATTTATCTGTTACAAAATGAAAATCTAAGACCTATTGCCTTATAACAGTTAATGCTAATTATGGTATAATTAAGGTTTGAAAGAATTTGGAGGGAATAATTTTGAATACACTAAAGAATTGGATTAAAAAAGAAATCGTACTCGTGATTGCTTCCTGTTTAGCACTACTATCCTCTTTTTTTACAGGTTTACACACCTCACATATCGATTTTAATGTTTTAATGTTACTTTTTAACTTGATGATTGTCGTCGCTGCTTTTAAAAAACTCAATGTCTTAGACAAAATTTCAACACTCATCTTAAGTCGTTGTCAAAATACGAAACAACTGACCCTTGGATTAATGTTATTAACCTTCTTCATGGCCATGATCATTACAAATGATGTTGCCTTAATTACCTTTGTGCCGTTAGCGCTCATCTTAGTCAAATCAACACACCTCGACGCGATTAAACTCATCGTTTTATTAACGCTCGCCGCAAACCTCGGAAGTAGCCTCACCCCGATTGGAAACCCACAAAACTTATACTTATATTCTTATTACCATTTATCACCGAGTGAATTTTTAAAAATAACCTTTCCACTCGGGCTTATGTCCTTTGCCTTACTACTTGTTATTGTGTTAAGGGATAAAAAAGAACCTCTGCAAGCTGAATTATCTTGCACAAACATCGAACAACCTAAAAAGGTATTAGCCTATTCTTTTTTACTTGGCATCATTTTAATGTCCGTGTTTCATCTCATAAAAGTAGAATGGACGTTCATTTTGACTCTTTTATTCGTCCTAATTTCAGACCGTTCCCTATTCAAAAAGGTAGATTACGCACTACTCATAACCTTTATTGCTTTCTTTGTTTTTATCGGGAATATCTCTTCTATTCCTGCATTAACACACTGGATGCAAGCAATGCTTCAAACTGAGCCAAAAACTTATTTGGCAGGGATTCTTTCCTCACAAATCATTAGTAATGTACCGGCCGCTATCTTACTCTCAACTTTCACACCTTATGCAAAATCACTCCTCATCGGAGTCAATATCGGTGGACTTGGAACCCTAATTGCCTCACTAGCTAGCGTCATTTCATATAAATTATTTGCTCAAACCTATCCGAATCAAACGGCAAAATATTTAAAAGTATTTACGTTATATAATGTGTCTCTACTCTTCATCCTGACCCTATTATTCTTAATATCCTTATAATTCTATATTAAATGAAAAGATTAATTTATTTTTTTAATTAATCTTTTTTATATTTTTTTAAAAATTGGTAAAAATAATTTTGAATTGGACCCTATATGTCCTATTTTTTTGATATGATTTGTTTACAGAAAACATAAACTAACTTGGAGGAATCTTAAATGAATGAATTTATGAATCAAGCACAATTAATAAAAGATGAACTGATAGAATATAGACGATTTATTCATGAAAATCCTGAAGTAGGTGCCGAACTTCCAAAAACAAAAGCGTTTGTCATGAATAAACTGATGGAGTTTGGTTACGAACCGACAGAGATTTGTGAGAGCGGAATTGTTGCCACAATTTCAGGACCAAATCCAGGAAAAACCTTCTTATTACGAGCAGATATGGATGCACTTCCTATGAAAGAAGAAACAAGTTGCGATTTTAAATCGACAAATGGATGCATGCATTCTTGTGGACATGATATGCACACCGCAATGTTACTTGGAGCTGCTAAATTACTTAAACAAAATCAAAATCAAATCGAAGGAACAATTAAACTAGTGTTCCAACCAGATGAGGAAGGATTTACAGGAGCTAAAAAAATGCTTGAAGCGGGAGTCCTTGAAAATCCAAAGGTTGATGCCGCCATGGCGATGCATGTTCACTCAGGTTCTCCTTCAAACGTTGTCTTATGTGGGCTTGGAACAAGTATTGCAGGATGCAATCGCTTTAGAATTGTAGTTAAAGGAACAGGATGCCATGGAGCCATGCCTGAACTTGGAGTCGATCCGATTAATATTGCAGCTCATATTTACATTTCTTTGCAAGAAATTATTGCTCGTGAAGTATCACCAACACAACCTGCTGTTCTAACCATCGGAAAATTTGCCGGTGGAGACGCTCCTAATATCATTCCAGGAGAAGTGATCATGGAAGGAACGATTAGAAGTTTGAATAAAGAACTCGGTGAATTCATTTTTAACCGTATGAACGAAATTGTGACCTCAACTGCTAAAATGTTTAGAGGAGAAGCAGAACTTATTGAATTATCTTCAGTTCCACCATTAGCCAATGATACAGACTTAGCAAAAGAAGTCACGACTTATGTCAAAGACTTAGTTGGTGAACAAGCTGTAGTCTTATTTGAAGGTGGCGGTATGGGATCGGAGGATTTCGCCTCTTATTCATACGAAGTTCCAAGTGTTTATATGATGCTTGGTGCTGGAACAAAACAAGAAGATCCTTCATATGGAGAACCGATGCATAATGAAAAAGTCGTGTTTAATGAAGACATCTTAGCGACTGGAGCCGCGATGCATACCTATTGTGCTATCATGTGGCTAAAAAATCACGCTAAATAATCAAAATCAATCAGAAAGGTAACAAAATGAGATTATTAGAACTCGTCTTTTATTTATTAAAATGCCACTCAAAAGTAACCATTAAAGAATTAGCGGAGACTTTCGATGTTTCAACGAAGACGATTCAACGTGATATTGACAAATTATGTGTTCTTGGTATTCCGATTATATCCACCCGAGGAAAAAATGGTGGCATTGAAATCGATCAGAATTATATCATTGCGAAGCAAGTTTTAAAACAAAGTGACTACGAGTCATTAATTACGTCGTTATACATCGGACAGCAGTTCAGTCAAAACATTAGTCATTCCTTTTTAATTGATAAGTATCAATTGATGGAACCTAAGCGATGTTCACAAATCTTAAATCACTTAAATCATTATTTCGTCATTGATTTAGATGATAATCCCTTTGATCGAAAAGGTGAGCTTTATCAACAACTTGACCATGCCATCCAAACCAACTCTTATATAGATTTGGAAATAAGACAAAAACGCCTAACCGTCATCCCTATCTCTTATGTCTTAAAGCCGGTTGGAATTTGCTTATATTGTTATCATGAAGACTATATGCTAATTCCAATCACTCAAATTGTCAAGGTCGATGTTTTAAATAAACCTTTCAATCAATCTATGATTCCCTATCAAGCTCAACAAGAAAAACCGGATATTTCATTTAACAACTAAATAAAGCAAAAGCACCTCATGGAGATTAACGAGGTGCTTTTGCTTTATTTAATGAAAAATTGACTGCTTTTTCTCTAACATTTCTTCCATGAAATGTCGAAAATTCACAACTCAAACCATCACATTTTTTAACCCTTTCTTTGCATATCCCTTTACACCTTATCTAGCCTAAATTGACTAGATAGGATGTTGTTTTAAGTCACTCTAGAGATGGCTCATCTTTTATGCTTGTTCAAATTGACTGTTATATAATTCTGCGTAGAATCCTTGTTTAGCTAATAACGATTCATGATTTCCACTTTCTAAAATGTCGCCATCTTTTAAAACTAGAATCACATCTGCATTTTTAATCGTTGATAATCGATGTGCAATCACGAAAGAGGTTCTACCTTCCATTAATTGATCCATTGCTTGTTGAATAATAAGCTCTGTTCTCGTATCAACGGAACTTGTGGCTTCATCTAATATCAACATCGGTGAATTTTTCAGCATCGCTCGTGCAATCGTTAATTGTTGTTTTTGTCCAGCTGATAGATTCAATTTATCATCTAAAATCGTATCATAACCATGATGTAACGTTTGAATAAAATGGTGTAATCCCACCGCTTTACAAGCCTCTTCAATTTGTTCATCCGTAATATGCGCTTGATTATAAACTAAATTTTCTTTCACTGATCCTTCAAATAACCAAGTGTCTTGTAAAACCATACAGAATAAATCATGAATGTTCTCTCTGGTTAATTGATTAATTGGCGTACCATCAATATAAATCGCTCCACCATTTATTTCATTAAATCGCATGAGTAAGTTAACAAGTGTTGTTTTTCCAGCACCTGTTGGACCAACAATCGCAATTTTTTGACCTGGTTTTACTTTTGTCGAGAAATTTTTAATAACCGGATGAGTTGTCCCTTCATAGGTGAATGTCACATTTTTAAACTCTACATTTCCTTGAGCTGTTTCAAGTCGTTTTATTTTATGGCTCTCATCCTCCATTTCCTTCGCTTCTAAAAATTCAAAGACACGATGACTTGCCGCTGTTGCTGATTGTAAGCTTTGCGCTGCTTGTGCCATTTGTGCTAGGGGTTGTGTAAAGTAGCGAACATACATAATAAAGGCCACAATCACTCCAAATGAAATGACATCATTCATTGCAAGGACAGCTCCAACGATACAAACTGCAACATATCCAAGGTTTCCAATAAAGGTCATTAATGGCATCATAAGACCTGCTAATAACTGCGCCTTAAATCCATTTTGCTTTAATTCTTGATTCATCGATTCAAAGATATCTCCCATTTGCTTTTCAGCATTATAGGCTTTCACAATCGTATGCCCTGTGTAAACTTCTTCAATATGACCATTTATTTTTCCTAAGCCTTCTTGTTGTTTTAAGAAGTATTTTTGTGATTTTTTCATGATAAATCCTACTAAAACAAAACCAATTACAGTAGCTAAAATTGCGGTAATGGTTAATAACACATTTGTTTTAAGCATCATGATCAAAGATCCCAGGAACAAACAAATTGCCGTCATTAAAGTTCCAACACTTTGATTTAACGTTTGTCCAATTGTGTCCACATCATTCGTTACTCGAGAAAGAATATCACCTGTTGTTGTCTTATTATAATAAGACATGGGTAGCTTGTTTATCTTTTTAGATAAATCTGTTCTTAAATTTTTCGAAACCTTTTGCGTTATATTTGCCATAATCAAGCCTTGAGAAAGTGATAACACAAAACTAATTCCATAAATGATGACTAATGTCATCCCAATTGAACTAATGGCTTCGATATCAATCTCACCAAATAATCCCTCAGTCATCAAATCTGTCATTTCTGATAGCTTATCTGGCCCAAATAAGGTTAAGGCTGTTCCAATCCCTGCACCAATTAGTGCAATGATCATCATAGGAAGATAGCGACGACAATAATGAACTAATTTAATCAGGCTACTTTCATTTTTATCTTTTTTTCTCATTACGCAAGCTCCTCCTTTGAAAGTTGAGAATAAGCAATTTCTTGATAAACTTCACAATTTTCCATCAACTCATCATGTGAGCCCATTCCGACGATTCGCCCCTCTTCTAAAACAATAATTTTATCAGCATCTTTAATGGTTCCGATACGCTGAGCAACAATTAATAACGTTGTTCCAATGGTCTCTTTTTTTAGAATACTTCTTAATTGTCGATCAGTCTTGTAATCAAGCGCTGAAAATGAATCGTCAAAAATTAAAACTTCAGGACGTCGAGCAATCGCCCTTGCGATAGATAAACGTTGTTTTTGTCCACCAGATAAATTGGTTCCACCCTGAGCCACATGAGCTTCATAACTGTTGTCCATTTTCTCAACAAATTCAGAAGCCTGTGCAATTTGAACTGCATCCATTACTGTCTCTAATCCTTGTGTTCCTTTTCCATTCTCTCCAAATGCAACATTCGATTGAACAGTCCCTTCAAATAAAGTCGCTTTTTGAGACACATAACCAAATTTATTACGAAGTGCTTTTTGGTCATATTCTTTTACATTAATCCCATTGATTAAAATTTCACCCCCACTGACATCGTAAAAGCGTGGAATTAAATTAACCAATGTACTTTTTCCACAACCTGTCGCTCCGATAAAGGCAATGGTTTCTCCACGTTTTGCTGTAAATGATATATCTTCTAATACATAATCATCACTATCAGCATATTTAAAGCTCACTCGTTTAAATTCTATTTCACCACTCATTCCTGCTGGCGATTGAGTCAACGAACCATTTTTAATCACTGATTTTGTTTCCAATACCTCGTTAATTCGTTTAGCCGAAACAGTAGCACGTGGAAGTAAAATAAATACCATAATTAACATCATAAATCCCATGACTACTTGTACCGCATAAGATGAGAAAACAATCATATCCGAAAAAATTTCCATTCTTGATGGTAATGTCGCGTCATTAATCAAGATAGCCCCAACCCAATAAATAGCAAGACTTAAACCGCTCATAATCATGCTAATACTTGGCATTAAACTTGCCATAACAGAGTTTGTATATAAATTGTTATACGTTAAGTCATTATTCGCTACCGTAAATTTATCTTCTTGATATTTCTCTGCATTATAGGCACGAATCACACGTAAACCACTAATATTTTCTCGAGCACTTCGATTTAAATTATCCGTTAATTGTTGAATTCTTCTAAATTTAGGTAATGCAATGATCATACAGATTCCAACAATGATGAATAAAACCATGACAGCAACTCCTGTTGACAACGTCCACTGCCAACTTTTATCATAGATTTTCATTAACGCCCAAAATGCCATAATAGGTGCTTTAATTAACATTTGTAACCCCATGACAATAAACATTTGCACTTGATTAATATCATTCATTGAGCGTGTAATTAAACTCGCAGTTGAAAAATTATTAATTTCCTCCATTGAGAAGGATTGGACTTTATCAAATAATCCTGAACGCAATCGTGCTGAAAAGTTCGCCGCAATTTTAGCTGAAATAGCCGCTGCAATAAATGAGGTTCCTAAGCTAGCTAATGCACACAAGAGCATGTATCCCCCAGCCACCCAAATCTCATTCATCTCACTTCCTGGTGTTTGAACTAATCGCGTAATCTCACTCATATAGTCCGGTAATTTTAAATCTAACCAGACTTGAGCCACAATAAAGATGAAGCTAATAGCAAAAAGAATCCATTCTTTTACTTTTAAATGTTTAAAAATCTTTATCATATTAACTCACTCCTTTTCCTAATGATAAATGTAGGATACAGGAAAAAGATTAACTGAAAAAAACTTTTTACTTTTTTAATGTATAAAAATAAAAGAATTCTATTCTATGACATGATCAATAAAATAGAATTCTTTCTTTTAGATTATATTGGGTAACTCAATTGTAAATGAACTTCCTCTTGATAAGGTACTTTCACAGGCTATACTTCCTTTATGTAAATGAATGATTTTATAGACAATAGATAAGCCTAAGCCATTTCCCATCGTGGCATGAGACGTATCTTCTTGATAAAACTTATCAAATATTTTAGGGATAGCCTCAGCCGCAATCCCAACTCCTGTATCACTAATAGTAATAACAATTGAATTGCTAACTTTCTTCATACTGATATCAATGATTCCATTTTGTGAGGTAAACTTTATCGCATTATCAAGTATATTTAACCACACTTGATTTAACATTTCCTTATTCCCAAAGTAATGATAATCTTGAATATCTGCATTCAGAATTAACTGTTTTTTTTCTAATTTTGTTTCTAATAATAACACGCATTGGCGAATTTGTTCCCCAATATTAAATAATTGTTGGTCGCTTAAAATAGACTGTGCTTCGACCTTAGAAAGCGTCAAAACATTTGTCGCTAAATTTGAAAGACGGGTTGACTCTTCAATGACAATATCAAGGTATTCTTCTCTTTCCTCTTTCGTTAATGAATCATCTTTTAAAATTTCAGCAAATCCTTTAATTGAAACAATCGGGGTTTTAAATTCGTGAGAAAAATTATTAATAAAATCCGTTCGTAAAACTTCAATTCCTGCTAATTCTTCTGCCATATGATTAAAATTTTCAGACAATAACTCATATTCAGGGGGATGTGTAATATTTAATCTAGCTGAAAAATCCCCACTAGCTAATTGATTCATAGCGTCCATAAACATTCTAACTGAACTTAACATTCTTTTACTCGCAACCGTTGAAATAATAGTCCCCACAATAATACACGATACTAACGTAATCAGCATAATAATAATTGGCTTCTCACAAGTACTTTCATTAATCCATCCAAACAAAAGACTAAAAGACATTAAAGCCCCCGTAATTGCAAATGTAATTAAATACATCACAAAAAGAGAAAGAGAAAAATAAAGGGTTAGGGTAATTCTTTTTTTGATTGCCTTCATACTTTTTTAACCGCCTTATACCCCAGTCCACGAACACATATCAATTCAAATTCAGGATAGTTCGAAAACTTATTTCTTAAACGATTGATATGAACATTAACCGTTGTATCGGTTGTCTCGCTTTCCATTCCCCAAATTTCATCCATTAATTGAATTCGTGTGAAAATGCGTCCAGGATAAGACAGTAATTTATATAATAAATAAAATTCTTTTTGCGGAAGGGTCTGAATTTCATTTTCTCTTGTCACTGTTAACGCATCATAATCTAACCTTACTTTACCAATCGTTAATTTTCGTTCATTTACAATTTGAGATCGACGAAGAAGTGCTCGAATTCTTAAAAGCATTTCTTCAGTATCAATAGGTTTGGTCATATAATCGTCAGTTCCAACAATAAAACCTTTTTTCTTATCTTCTGGTAAGTGTTTTGCTGTAGCCATTAAAATCGGCATCGTAAAATTCGCTTCCCTTAATAATCTAGCCACTTCAAATCCATCCATTTTAGGCATCATAATATCTAAAATGATTAAATCGATATGTTGGATACTTAAGATTTCCAATACCTTTTCACCATCTTCGGCAGTAAACACAGTATATCCTTCCCGCTTCAATAATGTTTCTAATAATTTTCTAGCATGCTTATCATCTTCTGCGACTAATATATTAATCATCTTTTGCCTCCAACCTGATTGATTGAATCATTAAAATTCTTATCATTACTATTTTATCAAAGAACAATAAACTGTACATAAACTGATCTTATTGCGACACAAAAAATCATTTCTTTTTCTGTCATAGATATCCTAGATTTAAGGTATACAAAGAGATTAATTTCTACAAAATAGTGACATAATCTATCTCATTTCAAACTTTAATTTTGAGATTTAAGGAGTGCTTAAATTATGAAAAAAAAATTAAAACATATTCTCATCTTAGCAACCGGTGGTACAATTGCCGGAAGTGGTCCTGAAGGAAATACAACAGGCTATCAAGCAGGTGTCATCTCAATTGATGAAATCTTAGCTGATATTCCAAACTTAAAAGAAACTGCTCGCATTAGTGCCATTCAAATTAGCAATTTAAATAGTGATGATATCACATTCAATGAATGGAAAAAACTTGTGGATGCCATTCATGAACACAACGATGACCCAGATATGGATGGATTTGTGATTACTCATGGGACTGATACCTTAGAAGAAACTGCCATGTTTTTAAACTTAACGCTTAAAACGACAAAACCCGTGATTTTGACTGGTTCTATGAAACCTGCAACAGCTATCAGTGCAGATGGTCCCTTAAATCTTTACGACTCTGTAGTCGTTGCCACCCATGAAGATGCCATCAATAAAGGCGTGTTAGTTGTCTTTGATAATGCCATTTACTGTGCACGCGATGTTAAAAAAATTAGTACCTTTCAAACCGACGCCTTTGGTTCAGGGAAATTTGGAGCGATTGGATTTATCCGTGATCATAAAGTTGATTTCTATTTAATGACCACCAAACCGCATACCATTCACTCAGACTTTGATATTACCGGTTTGGATCGACTTCCATCGGTTGGAATGGCCTATTTCACGATTGATAGTGACCCTAGTATTTTACCTTATCTAGCCAGTCAGCATGATGGATTGGTAATCGTTACAGCAGGTGATGGACAATTAAGCAAACATTGGCTTGATGCCATTAATGTCCTTTTAGCGCAAGAATATCCTCTTATTTTAAGTACACGTGTTTTCACTGGAAATATCTCGGCTCAAAACAATGCCAATACGTTTAATCCCCAAAAATCACGTATTTTGTTACAACTTGCCCTTACTAAAACAAAAGATCAGAAAATTATCAATCGCTATTTTTCAACCTATTAATCAAAAAACATTATCCTAACACCCCCAGGATAATGTTTTTTGACATACTATTTATTTCTTAAAGCATAAACCTCATCGATTAATAAGCCTGTTTTAGTGGCAATCACTTCGTCATCTAACAGATCTAATAAATTTCTGGCGATTTCTATTTTTTCTTGATGACGTACTTTTTCTATTTCGTCCTCATCTTCATTTTCAGTAGGAATTGACGCTTGTCCTACTAGGTTTAATTGATAATATAATTCTGTTCTTTTTTCTAGCAAATCTTAAATCTTCGATGATGTTTCATATTCATTTGTTGTACAAACTAATGAATCGCAACGATGTTCCTTCAGTGTTTCTATTTCTGCTTCAATTTTTTCAACTTCTTGATTAATTTGTTCTACATTCATTTTAATATCCCCCTCTTTTAAGTTAGTTAAATTAGATCATTATTATTTCAAACCCTAATCAAAAACGCTTGCAAACTTATTCACAATCCTATCTCCTAACAAAAAGATGACTGGATAGGCAGTCATCTTTTTATTTAATCTTCAATCCACTCTTTTGAATTAGGCATTAAATAATGTGGCATCAATTCAGTTATGCAATAGGTTTGAACTCCTGCCCTAAATAATGGTTCAGCATTTAAATAAGCAGCTATTGCTTCGTAAGAGTTTGACTTCATGATGAATAACCCACCACTCAAATCAGCCTTTAAAGATGACATCAAACTTAGTCCTTAATCCATCACTTTTTTTGTGCATGCCATATGCTCTTTTAAAAGATCGTCATTCATTGCCTCTTGATTTTTAATCGTCCCTTCAACCACGTAGTATTTCATTAAGATGAATCTCCTTTTTTATCTTCTTGCCTTGTTATGATGCTACGACAAACACCTATCACGAGTCCATCAATTTACCCCTTAACTCTAATACCGTAAATTTTTTGAGGTCTTGAATGAATTCTTTCACCGCTTTTTCAGATGTGGACCATGAAGTCACTAATCGTATGACGGTTTCAGTTCGATTAGTTGAATCCCATCTCGTAAAAAGATACTTAGTTTCAAGTAAGGCGACAATTTTATTTGGAATAATCGGAAAAATCTGATTCGTGTCTGAGTCGACCATAAACTGATAACCTAAAGAACTAATACCGACCTTCAATAATCTGGCCATCTCATTCGCATGATTGGCTAATTCAAAATAAAGATTGTCTTTAAATAACTCGCTAAACTGAAGACCTAAAATACGTCCCTTTGCTAATAAGGCACCTTTTTGTTTCATATTAAAACGGAAATCTTTTCTAAGCATTGGCTGATTGATCACGAGTGCCTCACCACATAATGCTCCCATCTTCGTTCCACCGATATAAAATACATCTGTCAACTGAGCCAAATTTGATGGTAAAAGATCATTTTTCTCGCAGCATAAGGCTGACCATAACCGAGCCCCATCTAAATAACAAATTAAATTCTGTTCTTGGCAGTACTCATAAATGGCTTCAAGTTCAGATTTTTGATAAATTGTTCCGAGTTCAGTAGGATTTGAAAGATACACAAGCTTAGGCTTCACCATATGTTCATCAATGTGTGTTTTTAATACGTCTTTTATTTGAGCAACACTCAATTTTCCATCATGTGAAGAAACTGGAATGACTTTATGCCCCGTTGCTTCGATTGCTCCAGTTTCATGGACTGCCACATGACCTGAATCCGCAGAAATCACGGCTTCATAAGGTTTTAAAAAAGCAGAAATCACCGTTAAATTCGTCTGTGTCCCCCCCACAAAAAAATGAATTTCATCGTGATTTAACATAAACGTTTCCTTTATCAAATGAGCGGCTTCGGTACAAAAAACATCGTCTCCATAACCCTGATGTTGTTCTAAATTCGTTTGCTGAAGTGCTTTTAAAAGATTAGGATGTGCCCCCTCACTATAATCATTTTTAAAACTATACATAGCGACCTCTCCCATCGTTTTATCTCATGCTAACCATGTATATGAGAAATATCGCTATCATATGCTAAATTTATCTTATATCAAAAAGATTCTGATGGACTATTCCATCAGAATCTTTCTTTTATTATATTGTTATTTCAACTTGGTTTCCCTCAGGATCTAAAATGCAACTTTCATAATAACCATCTCCTGTTGTACGAGGACTACTTAAAATATCGTATCCTGCCTCTTTTAGACAGTTTGTCAACTCGTCTACCTTTTCTTTACTCCCAACACTAAACGCAAGATGTATGTATCCCGTTTGATATAAAGACTTTTGGTCTCGCTCTAAATTAGGTCGTGTCATTAATTCAAATCGCATCTGATTTTCAAACGTTAAAAAATAAGTCTGTAGACCAGTCTTTTGATTATGGTATTTATCCCCGCAGGTTGCCTCAAAAAATTGCATATAAAATCGTTTCATCTCTTCTAACTGTCTGACATACATCGCCATATGATTAATTTTCATGTGTCTTCTACTCCATCTATTTCTTTAAATTCACTCAGAGCTTCTTATTTAAACAAAATTTTTCTAAGGCATACGCAATCCCATCCTCTTCATTAGAGAACGTGACAAAATGTGCTATGTCTTTTAACGCTTGAACTGCATTCTCCATCGCAATGCCTAAGCCTACGTATTTGAGCATTGAAGCATCATTATGTCCATCACCAAAAGCTACCACTTCTTCTTTTTGGCAACCTAGGTGATTTAAGACTGTTTCTAACGCTTTTGCCTTATCAATGCCTTTAGCTGTATATTCAACATAAAAAGGGGCTGTAAACATACAATTGCACTGCTCATTGAATGGATACTTCATATCCTCAAAGATCTCCTCCAGATAGTCAGGCATACCACTCGTTAGTATTTTATGACATTCAAACTCAACAAATGCTTCTAAATCGTCTACCTCTTTTAAAATAAATGCATTACCTTTTGTTTCGTATTCGACTAAATACCCGTCTACATTTTCTACATATAAATGAACTCCATCGTCAATCATCGGCGTTAGATTAAACTGCTTAAGATGTCTTAAGATTGACTTCGCCTCTGATATGGAAAGGGGGTTATTGAATAAAATCGTTTTCGTGCTTAAATCAATCACTTGACTTCCATTGTAACTCACTAATAATCCCTGATGCTGATCCATTTCAAGTTCTTTCGCTAGATTTAACAATCCACTGGTTGGCCGTCCAGATGCCAAGACTAAAATCATCCCCTGTTCTTGTGCCATCTTTAACGCTGCTTTGGTCTTTTGGGTAATTTTCTTTTCTTTATTAGTTAATGTTCCATCCACATCCATCACAATCACTTTATAAGGGTTCATCCTTCTAACTCATCCTTTCAAACGACATACTGCCTCTTCTTCTAAATCTTTTACTGTTATTTCACGATTTTTATAATAATATTTTAAATCCTGTTCATTAATCTCTCGAAGAACACGGCATGGATTTCCAACAGCTACACAGTTGGCTGGAATACTCTTGGTCACCACACTCCCTGCTCTAATGACTGTATTTTCACCAATGATAACCCCCGGACAAATCACAACACCCTCTCCAATCCAACAATTATCTTCAATTATCACGGCATCAGTATACATATACTCTCTATAATTTGGATTAATGGGATGACCAACTGTTGCAATTGTGCCCCCAGGTCCAAACATTACTTTTTTACCAATCGTTATTTTCCCATCATCCACAAATTGACAATTAAAATTCACATAGGATTTTTCGCCAATCTCTATATTATATCCGTAACAAAAATAAAAAGGAGGTTCAATCCAAGCTTTCGTTTCCTTGCCAAACATCTCGTTCATGAGTTGAATTCTTGTTTGAATCTCATCAGGGCCTGTCTCATTAAAAGCTTTCATTCTTCTCTTAGCATTTTGACGGTCTTCTGCTAGTCCATCGCAATTGTCTGTAAATAATTGACCTGCTGCCATTCGTTCTCGCATCGTCATGTTACTCTCTCCTACTTCTCAAACTTTTAATTGTCTGCTCACATGTGCTATATTATAATAATAGTCTATAATTTTTCGAATTACTATCATAATAGACTATTAACTTATAACAATTATATTTTTCAAAGAGGGTTTATCTATGTTAGAACTTAAATTATTTCAAGACCATTCTGAGGATGTAGCCTATAACTTCACTGACTTTTGCATTCGCTCAAACTTTGCAAGACTTAGTGATTATCCAAATATGTCAGCTGCCAATCATTGGCATGATGATTTTGAATTTACGATTATCTTACACGGAAAAATGGCCTATTCAATCAATGGAAAACCTTATCTTTTGACGGAAGGACAAGCTATTTTTGTAAGTTCTGGACACATGCATTACGGTTTTTCAAGTAATGGTGATGAGTGTGAATTTATTTGTATCCTACTTCCACCTTCTCTCATTTCTGCCATTCCTCGAATAGCCGATCACTACGTCAATCCCCTTAAACAAGACTCCTCTCATCCCTTTTTTATCTTTGATCCAAAGATTACTTGGCAACGACAATTTATTGAACATTTAAAACAATTACATCAACTTTGCCAAAAGCAATCAGAAGGATTCGAATTACAAATCATGAGCCTTTTTTATACGATTGCTTACCAACTTTATCACCATGTTAAACAAGATCAAACTGCACACGAGTCATTTCTGGATAAAGGAATTGGGCCCTTGCGACAAATGATTAGTTACATTCAACAAAATTATTCCGCCAAAGTCACCTTAAACGATATTGCGATAGCTGGGAATGTTTGTCGTAGCAACTGTTGTAAAATATTTCAAAAATTTCTCAATCAATCGCCCATTGGTTATCTAACCGAGTACCGTCTAGAAAAAAGTCTTTTCCTGCTTAAAACGACGAACTATACCATTACTGAAATCGCCCTTCAATGTGGCTTTAACAGTTCAAGTTATTTTACTGAAACGTTCCGTAAAGAACTGAATTGTACGCCCTCAGACTATCGAAAAAAACATAAACACTAAAAACTCCGAATCGTCCTTCAAAAAGTCCACGATTCGGAGTTTTTTTAAAATTCACTCTCAATAAAGAAACCTACTTTCATCTCATGTCACGCTTACTGCTTTCTCTTATACAGCACGACCATTCCAGTGCAAAGGAAAGCAAATAACCAAAAAGTTCGTCCAACCTTCACTTTATTTGTTGTGTCTTTCTCAAATGTCCTTTGGCTCACACTTTCAACTTCTTCGATCATCTCAAACGCTGTGACAAGTTGTGGTTCTTCATCTTCTAATTGTTCTACTTCTTCAACAATGATTGTTTTTGAAATCGGTTGTTGATTTCTTTGAATCTCTTCTTCTATTGGTTCAACGGGTAAAATTGAGTAATCATTGTGACTCTCTTCTTTAATAGCTGACTGTTCGGTGACACTGATTTTTTCACTTAGTTCCTTTGATTGAAGCTCTATCTGACTTTCTTCAACCGTTACCTCACAACTCGCAACATGAGTCCCGGTTCTAACTTCAATGACTGCCTTACCTACTTGTTTGGCAATCAGTTCTCCATCATTAACCATGACGACCGATTCATTAGAACTGCTCCAACTTAAATTTTCTGTAATAGTTGCATGAGTTGGGATAAATAATACATTCAAATTCATACGTTCTCCGACTTTTAAATCAAGCGTATCTACCTCTAAGACGATTCCAGTGAGAGCTCGTCCCGGTAATAACTTAGATAAAATCGGAACCCCGTATCCAAAGTAAGGATCCCATCCCACTTCTCCTAGATCATCAGCTATTTCAATCAAAATTTCTTCAATATCATGAGGCATTAACGTCGGATTATTTAATTTTAATAAAGCAGCCATCGCACTAATATGTGGTGCAGCCATTGATGTTCCATCTAAATAACCAAATCCTCCACCTGCAACCGTGCTATAAATATCAACACCTGGTGCGACCACATCAACATGTGCTCCATAATTTGAAAAGACTGCTTTTTGCAACGACGAATCCATAGCAGATACAATAATCGCATCCTCTAAATGAGAGGGACAACTATTCATCGTATCGATATTATCATTTCCCGAAGCAATGACGACTGTAATGCCGGAGGTGATTGCTTCTAAAATGGCCATTTCTAACGCTTTTGAATGATAATAGGGATACAACCCAAGACTTAGGTTGATGATGTCGACCTCAGCTTCTTTGGCATACTTCACACTTTCAACTAGCGCTGAAACAGTTCCTTTCCCGCGCGAATCCAACACTTTTAATGGTAAAAGTTTAATATTGTCTAAGCCTGCGGTTGCCTTGGAAATGATTCCTGCTACATGCGTTCCATGACTATTATAACTATCATCAAATGGATCTTCATCTCGGTTCACAAAATTATATCCAAAATCTGATAGTTTATTTTCAAATAGAGGATGTGTGGGATCAATTCCCGTATCAATAACCGCAACGACAAGCTCATCATCTTTTTCCTCTTGAATTAAATAGTCTCGATAGGAATTAATTCCAAGATAGTCCATTCCCCAAAATTCATCACTCCATGAAGTGATAGTCTGTGTATCCATAAAAACGCTGGCTATCAAATGAAAGATGATGTGCTAAAACCTCACATTCGCTAATCAATATAAAACCTAATATTAATAATATATACTTTGTTAACTTCATTAGTTCTCTCCCTCTACAAGTACTATAACTCGCTAAATTATAACAAAATATACACTATTTTTCACTAAAAAAAGGTTAACTAGACGTTAACCTTTGACATAAACCGGATGGTCTTTTAGCGCAATCCTTTCAGCTACAACACCTTCTGTTTCAAAAAGAACCAATTTGTTAATCCCTACTTTTAAAAGAGGCCCTGGAATATATAAATATTGAATCGGTCCTACTGACCAGTATCGACCGAGATTGAAGTCATTGATAAAGGCAACCCCTTTTCCAAGCGTGCTACAATCTAAAAATGTATCTTCACATTCGTGTGCTTCAAATTCATATTCATAAAATGCTGGTGTATTTGGAATCCATCCTTTTGTGAAATCCACGTCACCAATCGTTTCAAATGACAAAGCATATTGCACCCACTCTGTTTCAAAATGATGATCCACCATCACACCTCCACGAATTCCTTTTCGTTGAGTAGGAGCTAACAGCCTTGCCCCATAATTATTACGTCCCATATTTTCGACTAACAAGGACAATTCATGTTCCCCTTGAAGTGGAAGATTAAATTCGGTTCCGATTTCTTCTTGTGTTTGTGTTAAATAAAAGACTTCGTCTACATACACCGAAACACGATCACTTGTATCTACTAATTTGATACGCTCTGAATTGGTAGAACCGATCACCTTTGTTTGATACAAGACGTACCCATAACCACTCCCTAATTGTTCAAATGTTTTGGGCCAAATACTTTGCTCACTTTTCCCTAACGAAGATAATGTCTTAAATAATGACACTTTACGTTTTAGTGGAATGAGCCCGTAATCTTTTTTTGTTCTTAATTTAGGTGTTTGCTGAATCATATCTGGAAATAATTCTTTTAACAATTCTTGTGCTGCTTCATATTTTTTCGTTGGATCTCCCCATTCTGTTAAGAAGGCATCATAATCATACGAGGTGACTTGTGGTAAATTCCCAATTTTCCCAGCACAAGAACCATTCATAAATCCAAAGTTTGTTCCCCCATGAAACATATACAGGTTCAAACTCCCACGTTGTAATAATTCTTTCATACACGTCATCACCTCATCAGCGTCGCGCAAAATAATATCTTCATTCCAACGATTAAACCACCCACACCAAAATTCCATACACATCAATGGCCACTTTTTATCATGCTTTTCCATAAAGGATTGCAAGACATCAAAATTTTCATTCCCTCGTGACCCAAAGTTTGCCGTTACCAATACCTCCTCTTCAATTAAGGTTCCTGACATCAATGCCTGCTCCCATGCCCCGTCAGATGTAAACAATGGCACGTCAATTCCTGCGTCTTCAATCATCTTTTTCAAAGCACGCAAATACAATTTATCATTACTAAATGACCCGTATTCATTCTCAACTTGCACCATGATAACGGGTCCGCCTTTTGTCACTTGTAATGGCACAATTAACGGTAATAGCACCTTGAAATAATTTTCGACCTTTTCTAAAAACAACTCATCATCACAACGAATTTTCATGTCATGATAATTAAGTAACCAAGCAGGCAATCCCCCATTTTCCCACTCCGCACAAATATAAGGTCCGGGTCTTAAAATAACCATCAGTCCGATTTCTTCGGCCTTTTTCACAAACGACACTAAATCTTTACCTCCAGTAAAATCAAACTGCCCTTCACGCATTTCATGAAGATTCCACGGAACATAAGTCTCCACCGTATTAAATCCTAACGCCTTCAAATTATATAAGCTATGCTCCCAATGATCGGGCATTATTCTAAAATAATGAATCGCTCCCGACATTATTCTAGTTGGCTTTCCATCCACTAAGAATTCTTCTTTCACTTCAAATGTTTTCATCTTTTTGCTCCTCATCTTTTACTTCTCTGTCTTCTTTCTATCTAGAGATTGGATTCTTAAGAACCTCATTTCCTGGATATATTTTACTATAAAAACGCTCTTATCACATCTGTCATTTTCTAATATTCAGTGTAAAAAAACCTTATCTAAAATGGATAAGGTTTCATTAGGTGTTAATCAATATCAATGATCATATCTCGATGATAGTAGGTCAAATCTTGTTCATTAATTTCTCGTAAAACACGGCAAGGATTTCCAACAGCTACCACATTGGCAGGAATATTTTTTGTGACGACACTTCCCGCTCCAATGACCGTGTTATCACCAATACTCACGCCTGGTAAGACAACGGCATTTGCTCCAATCCACACATTGTTTCCAATTTTAATCGGAAGATTATATTGAGCTTGCTTACGTCTTAACTCAGGATGAATGGGATGAGTTCCCGCACTCACGGTGACATTAGGCCCAAACATCACATGATTACCGACGATAATTTCACAATCATCAACAAGTGTTAAATTAAAGTTTGCATACACACCGTCTCCAAAATGAACATGTTTTCCTCCCCAGTTTGCACGAAGTGGCGGTTCGATATAACAATTCTCGCCGATACTTGCAAACATTTTCTTTAATAAAGCCAGTCGCTTTTCATGCTCAGACGGACGTGTTTGATTAAAATCATATAACCGCTCAAGACAAATGGTTTGTTCTTTGATTAACTCATCGTGATTACAATAATATAACTTTTGATGAGACATTCTTTCCTTTAGTTCTTTCAGTTCCATTTTAATTCCCCTTATCTTTATGGATATAACTTCATTATATCTAAAAATTACGAAAAGTAATTAAAAAAAGAGGACTATTTTAAATTTAATTCCTCTAACTTTTCATTGACAAAAGAAATTTAATGTTTGAAGCTGATTTCATCAATTTTGCATCTGAAAGGCGGCGATAGGGCCTTCAACTTGGCCTTTTTATCTCGATTCCCTCTTTCTTGCTCGATACTAACCATTCATAAAAAAAATCTAGTCAATTTATCTTGACTAGATTTTTTCTTTACCACATGAATGATTCAATTTTGCCTTCACTTTCAATCGTGGAAAGAGTCGTTCCCTGTGCTTTCCATTTTGTTGCATAATCTTCAAATAACTCACCAATGGCTTGTCCAATTTCAGTATAATCTTCATCCTTTAAATTGGCTAACGATACACGAATCGACCAAGTCGGTCCCTCAAATCCACTTCCATTTAATAACACAATTCCATAACGGGCTGCTAATTCAAATAAAAATTCGAGTGGATGATAGTGATCTAAAAGGTAACTCACAAATTCATTTCCATATTGAAGACGCGCCCAGACTAATAAGTCAATTTGATTATAGTAAGAAGTCGTATAACGATCCTGTTTTTCAGCAAGAGATGGAAGCTGTGCATAAATTAATTCCTTACGTCGACGACAAATCTCTTTTGTCTGATTTTTATACGTCTCTTCTTGATCAAGTAAAGCAAAAATCGAGAAGAACGCCATTTGAACCTGCTGTGGCGTTGATAAGCCAGCTGTATGATTTAAAGCGACCTGACGACTATCTGCTACAATACGATCAATAAATGGAATCTGATCTGGTGTCACCGTTAAGGCTTTATATCGTTTACGTAAGATTTTCTTTTCATCTTCTGGTAACTGTTTGACTAAATCATTAAAGACATTTTCTTGTGCTAGCGCAATCACACCTAAACGCCATCCTGTTACCCCAAAGTATTTTGAATACGAATAAACGCCTAAGGTGTGATAAGGCATCGTCATCATTAACGATTTAAAATCATCGCAGAATGTTCCATATACATCATCTGTTACAATCATCAAATAAGGATTTTTTTCTTCAACGACTGCTTTTAAGTAATCCATCGATTCATCATTAATTGCAACAGATGCAGGATTACTTGGATTCACGATACAGGCTAATTTAATACTTGGATCAGCTAATTTATCTAACTCTTCTTTTGGATACTGCCATGTATGACGACCATCCTCATTGACTTCTGAGGCATATACTTTAACAATTTCAAAATCATAATTCGGTAATCCTGCGATTTCAACATATGGAGTGAAAATCGGGACGAATAAAGCAATTTTATCTCCTTGTTTTAAAATACGATTGGCCATTAACGAGTCAAAAATATAGCACATGGCCGCAGTCCCACCTTCAACGGCATATAAATCATGTGTTGAAGTCAACAAATTGCCTCCCATTTCTTTGACAATATAATCTTTGACTACTTGTTCTGTTTGAACGAGCATACGATCCGGCACTGGATAATTATCACCAATAATAGCATCCGTCAATTCATAAACCCACTCATCCTCGTTAAATCCATGTTTTTGGATTCCATATTCAATGATTTCTTTTAACAAGGTCATTCCTGGTGCTTCCGCATACACTTCACTATATCTTTTGAAACGTTCATAAATACCGGCTTGTTCCGGCATCCCCGCTAAATCTTTCTCACACCAAACACGTTGTGTTTCTTCAACAGCAAATTGACCAAAGGTAAAAAAGGCTTGACGAGGTGTGGCTGCTGTCCAATTTGGATTTCCTCGGCCCGCATTTAACATCGGACGTCCCACTTTATTTTCTGCTTTTTGTGCTAGATGAATTAATTCATCTTTTAGCTCAAATGGACTTAAATGTCCTACTTTTTCAATCATTTGTTTAATCGATTGTACATTAGTTGTCATACGCTACGCCCTTTCATGACTGATTAAATCAATCAATCCTTTATCTCTCACTTCTTTAATTTTTTCAGTCTTAATACAACATCAATCTTCACTTGATCAATATATTTTCATGTCTAATAAGAATCAAATACGACGTTAAGAATTTCATCTAACCTCTCTTTAGCTTGATAGATTCTTGATATTCCTTCGACATTTTTTTTACTTTTTAATAATCGGCGAGATAAATTATAACATCTCCAAATTTTAAGTCAACCTATTACAGATTGAAAAAATTAACTTTTGAAATGGATTGTCCCTTTTTTTCAAAAATAAAAGAGCTAAGATGATTAATCCTAGCGCCTTTGCACTATCCTTCCATAGTCGGTTTTAATGTTGTTTTTTCAATTTTTCCCGCAATCTGTTCTTGTTCTTTTTCTAATTGTTTTAATTCGTTGAGCGGACGAAGGGCGATCATGACCGTCACAATCGCTGTGATTATATCTCATAACAGTTGAGCAAACATCACACCCTATAATCCATTCGGCATCTCTGTTTCAAATAAATTCTTAATCAATCCAAAGTTATCTCCAAAAGTATCAAAGAATTTAGGCAAGAAGACGGCCATGGGAATTAAAATGATCCCTTGATGAGCAATAGAGATCATTGCTGATTCTTTCGCTCGCACCATCCCATCGCAGCGTTTAATAAAGACATACCAACAAATGAGTGATAATTGCACAAAACCAATGTTAACAAGCATACGTGCTATGTAATCATTGCTAATGCCTAGTCATTTAAATAAATGTAACACGCCTAATTCAAATAGAAATAACGGAATGTTATTTGGGTAACAATCGTAAAAATAACTATCAAACTGCGTAAAGCCTTCTTGCGCATTAAGTGCTGAAACATGCACTATCCCAAAATGCCAAAGGGGCGTTACTTTAAAACATGTCATAAAAAATAGTTGTAAGGCGATTATTCACTAAAAAACTTCCAAATATCATAAATAGTAACTTTTGATTTGAAAATTTTTCAAGATAAGCATTTAATTTTATCAGGATAAACAG
>NZ_CALIOS010000079.1:0-42754 GCF_938044715.1 uncultured Turicibacter sp. | reverse complement strand
TAAGTCTATTTTAACGACTTAACTTAAATGTGTCCATAAAACTATACTAGCACCATATCCATTTTTGTCAATGAAGTTTAGAGAATAAACTTTTCATCGTATAAAATCCTCGAAATTCCATAATACTACTTTTTAAATGTACTTTTTTATTATATTGAATTTGTCTAAATATTATATTGAATGTGGTAAAAAAGTCATTCCAATAAAAACGTTTTTTGCCTAAAATTAGGTTGTAAAATGCTTTACTTGGATGTATAATTTGTCAAGTGAAAATTAGAGGGGAGTAAATACTATGTTGTCTTACGAATTTCTATTTGATATTGCTTTAATCTTAATGAGCACTAAGCTTTTGGGATTATTAACAAAAAAAATTCAATTACCACAAGTTGTTGGAGCATTACTAGCTGGATTAATTTTAGGCCCAGCATGTCTAAATGTTTTACATGAAACAGATTTTATCCTTCAGTTATCTGAACTAGGTGTTATCGTTTTAATGTTTACAGCTGGACTTGAAACAGATATGAAAGAATTAAAGAAAACCGGAAAAGCATCTATTATTATTGCTTTACTTGGAATGATTGTTCCACTTATCGGAGGATTTATTATCGCATCCGTATTTAATAAAAATGGAATTTCAGATGCCAATGCACCAATTGTTCTTCAAAATATCTTCATCGGAATTATCCTAACTGCTACTTCAGTAAGCATTACGGTTGAAACATTAAAAGAACTTGGAAAGCTAAGTACCCGTGCTGGAAATGCTATTTTAGGAGCCGCAATTATTGATGATATTTTAGGAGTTATTGCTTTAACAGTTGTAACGAGTGCGACAAACACCGATGTTAGCATCGGATTAGTTTTAATCAAAATCGTTCTATTCTTCATTCTTGGAGGAATAGGTGGCTATATTTTCTCTAAATTCATGAATAAGAGCATGCGTCTTCATAATATGGATTTAAGACGTTTCGTCATCTTATCATTCGTTTTCTGTTTATTATTATCATTTACTGCTGAACACTTCTTCGGTGTTGCTGATATTACCGGTGCCTTTATGGCAGGTTTAGTTTTATCTAACGCACCACGTAAACATTATTTAATGGCGCGTTTTGATACAACAGCGTACATGCTATTATCACCAATTTTCTTCGCAAGTATCGGAATTAAAGTTGTGATTCCAGAAATGTCAGCGTCTTTAATCACTTTCTCAGGAATCTTAATCGTCGTTGCGATTTTAACGAAAATTCTTGGATGTGGGCTTGGAGCAAAACTTTGCCGATATACAAATGCTGAAGCTCTTCAAATCGGAACCGGAATGGTTTCAAGGGGAGAAGTCGCATTAATCGTAGCAAGTAAAGGATCTGCCTTTGGATTAATGGGATCGGTGTTCTTTGGTCCAATCGTTATCATGGTTGTCACTACGACTATTATTACACCAATTCTATTAAAATTAGTATTTTCAAATAAAGCTGCAATAGAAAATTCTCAAGTTGCATTAGAACAAACTGTTGCATAATAAAAAGACCACGAAATTTCGTGGTCTTTTTATTTGTTCAATTTTTCATAGGAAAGATTAAATCCAAAAATATATAAATCCTCTGATTGTTCTAATTCTTCATAATCAACGCCAACGGATTCTAACGAGAATAAATTACTAAAAGAAGTCATCCCACTTCCTTCGGTGAAAACTCTGGTTTCCTTATAAGTATCCATATAATAACCTTCAATACCTTCAACTGTCGTTAAGGTTTCATACTGCATTTTCCCTTCTTGTGTCAATTCCACACGTGTGATAACCGTTTGAGCAGTACAATCTTGCCCTTCATACACAAAATTTTCAAACCAACTTGTCCCAACTTCAAGCGGAGCTTTTAAAATCACTTTATTCGGGATAATAGAATTTAACAACATTTCATTTTTTAGTTGATTATACTGATCTTGATTATTAATATGTTCAATCACAGATTGGTTATCAATTTCGTATGTGAGTGTGAACGTACGATTTTCAAATTCTCCGATTCCATCCATCATTTGTCCTTCAAAACTTAATTCAAAAATATTCCCCTTTTCTTCTGCTTTAATCAATTTTTGAGAATGACCGTATTCAGCATAGCCATTATAGGATTGAATTAAGCCGATTGTTTTTGGAAAAATACTTAACAGTTGAGCATGATAGGGTTCCACTGATTCCATCACTAGCTCATTTCCCGCTTCATCTTCACTTGCTTCCACTTCTCCAATAACCTCATAACTTTTAGCACTGGCTCGACTTGGATAACTTTCTAAAATCTCACCATTTAAAGCAACCTTTAACTTCATCCCTACCTTAACATCTTGCAAATAACTAACTTCCATCAAATCGTATGAACCATTCATCCACTCTTCATAACTTTTATTTAAATCCTGTTCTGTTAAATCAAGTCGCAAAGACATCAACGCTGTATCATCACTAACCGATAACACAACACCTTCGACCACAAAGTTGGGCGTCTCCTCAAATTTAAATAATTGCGAACAACCGATTAAGATAAAAACTAAAATAATTCCACTCAAAATCCACTTCTTCACGTTCAACGTCATCCCCCAATCAGCGTCGTCTTTTACTTCGCTTAAAAATCAGTCTTGCCAAAATAACAACAAAAAGAACTACCACAAAATACGGTAAACACCCAATCAGCTTAATCACTAAAATCTTAGAATAAGATGCCATTTGACCGAGTTGCATGACTAGTTCCTCACTAATCGCTTCTTGCCAAGACGTTGCCGGATTTTTAACTAAATAAAAAGAAATCGTTACCTTCACCATATCTCGTTTTTCTTTAAGTGACTGCCATTCATCAAGTTCTGTTCGAACACGAGATAACTCCGTTTCAATTGCCAAAATTTCCTCTAATTCGTAAGCCTCTGACAACAATTCTTGATACCGTTTTTCTTGAATTGATAAATTCTTAATCCAACTATCAATCCCCTCTACTAGTAGCATTTCAGTATCAGTATATGTCTTGATTTCACTAACTTGCAAACTTGACGAAACCTTACCTAAAAAGTCAGTCATCGACGCATGAGAAACCGCTATCGTGAATCTAGCAACAGGATTACTTGATGGTGTATCAGTAGAACAAATAAAGGACGACACTAAGTTGACCGATGCCTCATCTATCAAAGTTTGTAAAAGTGTAAGACTCTCATCTAGGTCTACAACCGAAACATTTACTTCTACATTTTGATAAGTCTTATACTGTTCTGTCGCATCAGTCTGTAAGAGAGTGCTAGGATTTTGAGTCGAAACCTCTTCAGTCCTAGTTAATAATTGAGTAGGAATTAAGCTAACTAACATTAAAATAAAAATAGAAAGGATGATAAAAATCATCCCTTTTTTTATAGCTGTCCAAACATCCACTAAGATTCCCCCTCATCTTCGGTTTGTTTGAATTAAAATTTTAAATCTTCTTTAAACATTACTTTTAATGCATCAGAAATCGTATCGACACCTATCACTTCAATGCCTTGGGGTGGTGTCCATCCACCAAGATTTTTCTTTGGTATAACAGCACGTGTAAATCCAAGCTTTTTAGCTTCTTTAATGCGTTCTTCAATACGTGAAACACGTCTAATCTCACCTGTTAAACCGACTTCTCCCATATAAACATCACCACTTGGTGTCATCTTATCTTTATAACTTGAAACAATACTTGCAACAATTGCTAGGTCAACAGCCGGCTCATCAAGTTTAACACCACCTGTTACTTTGACGTAGGTATCTTGATTTTGTAAAAAAAATCCCATGCGTTTTTCTAAGACTGCTAAAATCAATGACACACGATTATGATCAACTCCAGAAGCCATACGCTTCGGATTACCAAATGAAGTTGGTGTTAAAAGCGATTGAATTTCTACAAGAATTGGTCTCGTTCCCTCAATAGAAGCCATAATAGCCGTTCCCGGTAACCCTTTCGTACGATCCTCTAAAAAGACCTCAGATGCATTGGTTACCTCATCTAACCCTTCTTCCTTCATATCAAAAATTCCGATTTCATTCGTTGAACCAAAACGGTTTTTAACTGCTCGTAAAATACGATATGTATGATGACGGTCTCCCTCAAAATAAAGAACGGTATCGACCATATGTTCAAGTAAGCGAGGTCCCGCTATATTTCCGTCCTTCGTCACGTGTCCGACAATAAAGACAGAAATCCCTCCGATTTTTGCAATCTTCATTAATTGTGCCGTACATTCACGAACCTGTGACACACTACCTGGTGCTGATGTAACCTCAGGCATATGAATCGTTTGAATCGAGTCAATAATAACAAATTCAGGTTTTAACTGTTGAATTTGTCGGTCAATCAACGTTAAATCTGTTTCAGCATAAATATATAGATTATCACTTACAACACCTAAACGTTCCGCACGAAGCTTAATTTGGCGAGCCGATTCCTCACCTGATACATATAAAACTCGAACGTTTTTAGCTGCTAAATCTTGTGCAGTTTGAAGCAGTAACGTCGATTTTCCAATTCCAGGTTCTCCCCCACAAAGAACTAACGATCCTCGTACAATTCCACCACCAAGTACACGATTTAATTCACTCATCAATGTGTGAATACGAGCTTCTTCACTCGTTTCAATTTCATGTAATTTTTGAGGTTTCGTCATTGATTCACTTGCTACAAAGCCACGACGAGCCTCAGCCTTTGTTGGCTTTAATTCCTCAACCATTGAATTCCATTCACCACAACCTGTACAACGTCCAACCCATTTTAAACTTTCCATTCCACATTGTTGACAGAAAAATGATGTTTTTGTTTTAGCTCTTGCCATTTGGTGCCTCCTCATAAATTGTATAGTCTTCTAATCTCATTATCACATATCTGTGCAAGATATCCTAGCCGTGTATAAATCTTTTTGAATCAAACGCATAAACTATATATAAGTCGAGATAAGTTTTTCATACTTGGAAAACTTTTAACTTATTACCCTATCAATTGAGGATGGTTCGCTTTGCCCACCGCTAGGTGACTCATTACCTCCCAGCAGAGGATAGCTAAGATTTCGACTGATGTCTCACTACTTAGCACAGGAACCCCCTATAGTTATACCTCTGTACCAAAAGGGCTTCAGTACTGAGACAAATTTATAATAGTGAAATACATTTCTGTTTCTATATAGTAAAAGGTAACAACACAAACTCTACAATTATATATACGATTATATTTCTATTTTACCTTTTTTAAAATTAGAAAATAGCTCTTTAATATTTTTTATCTTTACTTATAACAGATTTAACGTAACAAGTTGTAAAAATTTTTTAAATAGACAAAAACTACTGCTTCTTATATAGTAAACTTATAGTAGTTTTTCAACAATTAAACAGAGGTGATCAAATGGAAGAAATCATGCAACGCGCCATATTAGTTGGTGTTGATTTAAATAGTGATAAAAATTTTGAATACAGTGTCGAAGAATTAAGAAACTTAGCAGAAGCTTGTAATGTTGAAGTCGTTGGTTTATTAACTCAAAAACTTGAGCGCGTAAACTCTGCTTGCTATATTGGAACAGGAAAGGTAGAAGAAGTCGCTTTATTAGTCGCTCAAAACGATGCTAACTTAGTTATCTTTAATGATGAACTGTCTCCTTCTCAAATTCGTAACCTAGAAGCAGGATTACAATGTAAAGTAATTGATCGTACTATTTTAATTCTAGATATCTTTGCTCGTCGGGCAAAAACTCGCGAAGCACAACTTCAAGTAGAGGTTGCACAACTTCGTTATATGATGCCTCGTTTAATTGGATTAAATGCTTCATTATCTCGTCAAGCCGGTGGAATTGGTTCAAAAGGACCTGGAGAGAAAAAGCTTGAACTTGACCGTCGTCGTATTGAAGAGCAAGTGCATCGTTTAAATAAAGAACTCGATTCTTTAGTACTTGCACGCCAAAATCAACGAAAATTGCGTAAACGTAATGCGACTCCAGTTGTTGCTCTTGTTGGATATACGAATGCAGGTAAATCAACCACGATGAATGCTTTATTAAAAATCTCAAACTCACAACTTGATAAAGTTGTTTTTGAAAAAAATATGTTGTTTGCAACACTTGAAACATCAACTCGTCAAATTCAACTACCAGATAATAAGCAATTTTTATTAACTGATACTGTAGGATTTGTCAGCAAACTTCCTCACCAATTAGTAAAAGCATTCCGTTCAACACTTGAGGAAGTAACTGAAGCCGATCTTTTACTTCATGTTGTAGATTTATCTCATCCTGAATTTGAAACACAAATTGAAATCACAAACAAAGTATTAGCAGAATTAGGCGTTTCAGAAACACCAATGGTTTATGTTTATAATAAATCAGATTTAGCACCGGATGAAATTGCACCTCCAACAGATCAAGATTCTGTTCGTATTTCTGCTAAAAACTTAGAAAATATTGATGAATTAATTAATATGATTAAGCACCACATTTTCCAAAACTACGTAAAGGCTACCTTCTTGATTCCATATGATCGTGGAAATCTTGTTTCTTATTTAAATGAAGTAGCCACTGTATTTTCAACGGAATACCAAGAAAACGGAACGTTAATTACAGTAGAATGTTCAGCGCATGACGCACAGAGATTATCTGAATACATAATAAAAACAACTCACTAATTTAGTGAGTTGTTTTTATTATGTTATTGAATAGCATCAACTTTATCTAAATGCAACAAATCTCGTACGACAGAATCTTGACCACCATACAAGAAATAATTTAAATCATCCAACTTAAACAATTGATATGAGCTTAGCGATTGATTCATTTCTGATAAAATAGCTTCTAAATTAGTGCTAACAGATTCATTATCCACATCTGTGGATAACTCTAAAAAGTAACTTGGCTGATTATAAACGATGAAGGAATGAATAGTAATTCCATCAGTTACAAATGAAGTATCATCTGTAAATTCAATCGAAGCTTGTGTTAACTGTGTTTTAAATTGCGAGAACATTGTTTCAGGTATCAAATTTCTCATCACACCATCTTGCTCTTCACTCGAAATTGCCATTGGCGTTGCTTCATTTAAGTACTGTGGTTGTGAGACCTCTTCTTTACTTTGAACTAATACAACTAACATCATTGTTGCAAAAGTCATAGCTGTTAAAGACAGACCTTTAACTTTACGATATCTAATCCCTGAAGTTCTTGATTTTTTCGTCACATAATCAAGTGTTCTTGCTTTTAAATGAGGATTGATTTGGATTGTTTCTAGTTGTTTATGAATGGCTTCTCGTATTTCTTTATCTTCCACTAATCTCACCTCTTTCTTCCATCATTTTTTTCAATTTTTCTCGCCCACGAGCCAAACGACTTTGTACGGTTCCCTTTGGTATATTTAAAATCTTTGCCATTTCATCATAACTAAAGTCTTCATAATAAAATAGTAAGATTACTTCTTTATATCTTTGTGGAAGCTTCATAATCATTTCATATAATTCATTATTTGATTCTGACTGTGTCATATCAAATGGTTGTTCATATTGTGTCTGATTTTGCTCTTCTAAAGTTCCAAAGGTAGTAACACGTCGCAACCAGCTCGTTCGTAAAAGGTCTTTACACGTATTAATCGTGATTCGGATTAACCATGTCTTTTCACTACTTAAATGCTCAAATTTATGATAATTCTTCATGACCTTATAAAAGACCTCTTGAAAAATATCTTCGGCTAATTGCTGATCTTTAACATATAAATATGCAATTTTTAAGACATCTTGTCCATAATCCTCAATCAATCGTTCAACGACCATTTGGGCTGATTGATAGGTGTCTTTTTTCACTTATTTCCACCTCTTTCACTTATTAGACGTATGAACTCTTAAATTGGTTCCCATCTATCTTAATAAATTATAACTAATTTCCGTCAAAAAAAAATCAAATTTTTTCATTTCCATCATTCTCTTACAATCAGACGAAAAAAGAGCTAAACTATGCTAATCATTCACATAAATTTAGCTCTTAATTTTTATGATAATAATTTTGAATCTAAATCATTTAATTCCTTTGATTTTGATTCTTTTTTCTTTAATTCACCTTTACCATCCATTACAACTTGGATAACAGCTGGTCCTCCATCTGCTGAAAGTGGACTATTCTCTCCACCTACTAGATTTTCAATTAACTCTTTAAAGAATCCATATTTTCTTTCTTCATAAACAGAAAGAATTTGAACAAGTAATTCATTCGTTAAATGAATTCCTTCTTCTTCTAAGTGTTGACATAAATCTTCGATAAAATCAGAGTCTGGTTCTAAAAATGCTTCAAGTCCTAAATCCATATTGATATCTTGTTTCATCTCATTCACCTCTTGAAACTACAACATTAATTCTACTCATACATTTTATTATGACTTATTTTATAAAATTAAACAACCAATTTTCTCTGATAATAGCTTCCACTCACAACATCAATTCCAAAATTCGAAATTAAATCATGAGAAGATTTATTGTCAATATCCGAACAACAAATCTTCACATTGTAATTAGAGCAAACCGATATTAAAGATTTCATCATTCCTGAGTAATGATACGTTGAACTTAGATATTGAATTAAACTAGGACTTAATTTTAAATAATTAATATTTAAATTTCGAATTGATCCTGTTAGGGAACCCGTTCCATAATCATCGAGAGCTACCCCAACTCCTAACTCATGCAAACGATTAATCAACTTTTTCAAAAATTCATTTTGTTCAAATAAAACATCTTCATTGATACTAATAATGATTTGATTATAATTCAAATTATATCGTTTTAAACAATTTAAGATACGTCCTACAATTAACTTATTCATTAATGTTTCTCGTGATAATTTAATAAATAGATACGGATTTGAATGAATGGTCTGATACGCTTCTTTAATTAATTGACAGCCAATTTCAAGAGTTGCCATTTCAACTTCCATTAATAAACTTTCTCTAATAACTTCTTTATCTCCATCCAGATTATCAATTACTAAATTTAAATCACTTAATATCCCTTTAAACTCAATTCCGAATAACTGTTGGCCACCTTCATTATAAAAATGCTTTTTATCAATAATAAAATTCTTCTCTTTATATGCTTTTAATAAAAGATTATGAATGTCCTCTGAAAGAGCCAAATACGACGATGATTCTTGACAAAAACTTACACTATAATTCTGTTCAAGTTCAGTATGGACAACCATCCCATAAAAAGAAGTATACACAATACGCATTGTTTTAGAAAAATCAGAAGATGTAAAGCGTGGTAAACAAAATGCTACCGTATATTTTCGTTGTAAATTATCATATAGGGGCTTTAATAAACTATTTAATTTTTGTTTTAATTTCACTTCTCCAGTACACGCCTTAAAATAAAACCATAATCCATGATCATGGAAACAAAACGTTAACTCACCTTGAATAATTGCATTCAAATTATTAATTAAACTTTCCTTTAATTCCTGTGAAAATTCACTGCAAAAACAATCATCAACCATTAAAAAACCAACCACTGTTTGTGAATTATACTCACGTTGGTAGTGGGCTCCCATCTGTTGCCACGAAACAATCCGATATTTATCATCAAACTTAACAGAATCTAATTGGTTATAATACTGTTTATACGTTTGATAAACATTTTGAATTTTAGTTTTCAAAATACCCTCCTCATAAAATAAAATCTGACGATTTTGACCTAGTAACTCATAAATTTTCAAATAACACTCTTTATCCTTCACAATACTTTCTTCACCTAGCAAGTAATAATAAAAAACTCTTAACAAATAATACTGATGATTTTCACTCAATTTTTGGGTAACATCCGCTATATACTGACCAATTTCATCTTTCTTATAAATCAACTGATAGGTTAAATCATACAGCATCAAATACGGATTATGCTTTGAAATAGAAGAATCGTGACTAAAATCTAGCCACTTAATTTCCTCAAATTTATTCAATTTATAAAAAGATTGTGTCTGAATCACATAAATAATCATCAAAAATTCTCGATTCACACCTAAATCCTGATAATCTTGATGGTAAGATAAAACTTCTAAAATTTTATCGTAGTCTTGATTTACATATAGATTTAACAAATCAAATACAAACACAATAGAAGCTGGAACAAAATTTTCTCCATACAATTGAACCAACGAATTAAATCGAATAATACCTTTTCGATTACATGATTTGAGAATAATTTGAGAGAGTTTTTCAAATGAATAAGTCACTAAAAGGGGATTCTTTTTCTCAACACTTACTTCTAACGCTCTTTTATAATAATTTTCTGCCTCTTTATAAAATTGATTTGACTCAAAAATATATCCTAATTCTAGATAAATATATACCTTCAAAATATTATTAAAATCTAATTCCTCTAAAAGACTTAGACACTCAATTAAATAAACTATTGCTGTATGATACTCTTTTTGTTCAACAAAGTATTGCTCACTTAAAATTAAAAGAGAAACCAAGTAATCAAAATTTTGATGACTTCGTTCCACTTCAATTATCTTTTCTAATGAATCTTCCGATATAGAGTCAAAATTAAAACTCTCTTTTATAGAATAAAATTTATCTAATAAATAACTTGCCTGTATAAAAAAACTTAACAATTGCTTTCTAGATATTGAAGCCCCCATATTAAACTCTCTCCTGTTCACCAACAACGTACCACATAGCTATTATTATACTAACCTCTCGCAAACAAATACATAGGAGAATTTGAGAGATAACGGCGAATATTCTATCCTTAAAATCCTAAATGCTCATTGACTAAAATAACATGAACACGATCCTTAAATCCTTGCGGTCCCATCAGTACGTAATTTCGACAAATTCGTTCTAAACTTTTACAATCACTACATCTTAACGTTTTAGCACACGGTGTTTTCTTATTTAAACGAAGGGCATTCGCTGGAGCTGCCACCTCACGATTTCTTTTAATCGCCGCGTCTAAATCACGGACAATCTTATTCACACCCGCTACAATAATCACCTTATTCGGACCATAAAGTAGTGCTGCTACACGATTACTACGTCCATCCACATTATATAAAAAACCATCCTCTGTAATCGCATTCGCACTACTCAAATAAACATCCGCCATAAAACATTCACGATAACGTGAATGACGCTCTTCATTTGTCAAATTAGCTTCTTGAGTTGCAATAAAATCATATTTACCGCTTTGAAGTTCTTGCATAATTCCCACTTCATTCAAC
The DNA here is from genome assembly GCF_938044715.1 of uncultured Turicibacter sp. Classification (NCBI taxonomy): domain Bacteria; kingdom Bacillati; phylum Bacillota; class Erysipelotrichia; order Erysipelotrichales; family Turicibacteraceae; genus Turicibacter; species uncultured Turicibacter sp. The sequence goes on along the minus strand of NZ_CALIOS010000079.1, from coordinate 31,531 downwards.
GTTACTGACCCACCTACTCCGATTTTGTCACCTTCACTTAGCATCGATTTGACCAACATTAGTGCTTCCTCACGTGTCTTAACAAACATCGGATTCATACAATGAGCCTCTAAAGCCTTCATTGTCCGTTCTACTCGCTTTATCATCACTTCATTTACAAACTCATTCATATAAAATTCCTCCTGTTTACCTTTACACCTTTAACATACCCACAAAACGTATTTTTGGCAAGAGCAAAAAGTCATGTTAATTATTATCATTACAAATCCATATCTTTTCTAATTGAATCAATACTTTATAAAAAATTCGATTCACATAAAAAAAGACACCGTAAAAGTGTCTTAATTTAATCTATACTATATTTTAAATCAATTTCTCCCAATAAAATTTCAGTTAACTGAAACCTAATGAGAAGGATTAATACTTTCTTAAATTCTTCGCATTACTTCTAATCAGAAAAATTTTTTACTTCATGACTTTTTTAAAGTTACTGTGCATTTGGAGCAAATTTTTGTTTAACTTGTTCAATTTGCTGTTGGTCAGCTGCCTGTGATGGATACCAGCCTTTTTGTGCCATTGCAGCATAAACTTCATTTTGCATACAAAGTGTATCATTTAAAACCTTCTCAAAAGTAGTATGTACATTTAATGTTGATGACTCAATTGTTCCATGTAAGTATAAATCTGCCGCACCTTTTAACACTAAAAGAACATCTTCCATAAGATCTCTTTCGTTCATACTATACCCTCCTTATTGATTTAATAATTGATAAAATTGATCAAAAATCATTTTTTGTTTATTGGCTATTTTTTCAACTAACTGTTTCAAATCTTCATTTGAAAGTTGTGATGCACATTCACGACATTTTTTCTCCATATGTTGAGCATGCCCCAGTGCATCTTGAATATATAAAAGTTCTTTTGGACTCATCATATCACCTCCAATCAACTTATATTTATTATTTATCAATGAAGATAGGTTATGCACGCTGAGATTTTATTATCAAAACATTAACTTTTATTACTTTTAATTTTTATGAGGCCAGTTATTTTATTAATTAAATACATATTGATCATTCGTATAAATATATTTCAACAAATCATCATATGTAATAACTGCTTCAATCTCACCACTTTTATCTCCTGTTGTCGTTAATAATAAAGCATCTAATTTTTTGGGTGACTTTTGAAATAACTGCCACGCATCATAAACTGTCATACTTTCCTTTACAAACTCATACTGAGACTTTTTCTCATAATCTAAAATATCTTTCATTGTGCCATCCAATTCAATATTATTATTCTCAATATGCTTTTGTAACCATTTCGTCACTGCCCGAGAAGTTACCAATCCCATAAATTCATTTCCTTCATAAATTGGAAATTTTGAAAATTCTTTTTCAGCTGATGTCTTTAAAACCGTATGCAGTGTATCCGTCATCAAAAACTTTACAACCTCACTTTTAAATACAGTTAAATCGGCCGGATCCACCAACTGTTGTTCAATGAACTTCATTCTTTCGACTGTCTCATCAGATGGCGTTGCGATGACCGACTCAAAATCATCCGTTTGATGAACAATAATATTTCGAAGTTTTCTAAATAAATGTAACTCATCCATATAACGCTCAATCATCGGATGACTTTTCGCCTTATAAAGTAAATCACTAAACGAAACATTATCATCTGAATTCGTATATTTCTTCAAATACTTATGGATATGATTGAAAGATTCAATAAACTCTAAATAACCAGCTTGCTGTGCCATACTTAAACCAACTCCCGTTTAAAAAGTGGACGATACATTAAAGTCCCATCAACATTTATACTTTCAAATAATGTCACATTCAAAATCTCAGCCTGTCGTTCAATCGTTATCCCACGTGAAATATCAACCAGTGGCACTAAAAGTTTAGAATGACGACACAGTGTAATATGTGGTGTATAAATCTGCTCATCTTTCTCAATCAACGAATGTTTTACTAATTTATCATTTAATTTCATGACATAATCCGTCAATTCAACAGCCGGCTGACATCCCATATAAATCACATACCGTCCCTTTTTATTAAAAAAACCAATGTGATCGAAAAATAACTTCATACGTTGAACCTCTAAATCTTTGATAATCTGAACAATCTCTGGAACTTTAGACTCCTCTATCATCCCTAGAAATCTTAATGTTAAATGAAAATTATCATATCTCGTATAATTTGCTCGTTCACAATATTTCTCAACCATCAACTGAGACGTCTGAAAATAATCATTCACATCATCTGAAAACTTTACACCTATAAATAATCTCTTCATATCGTCACCTAATATTGTTCTTTTCTAATAGGATATACCAAATCGTGTAGAAATATTTCAAAAAATAGCGAAAAAGGAACCTGAAATTTTAAGTAACGGTTCCCTTTCCAATATTTATTTACAAACAATCATCTTCCATTTTCCAATCGTCTTAAACCCTAATTTATGATAAACTGCTCCAGCCTCAGGATTATCATAAAATAAACAAAGTGTCTTATTCTCATTTAATAAATCACGGCATAATTTTGATAAACATTGCGCCATAAATCCACGTTTTCGATAATCTTTGTGTGTAGCAACGGCTACAACCATAGCCGACTTCGAATTCTCAGCTGCTGTTTGCACATTACAAACCACATCTTTTGCTTCATTTTCAATAAAATAAACACGTCCTGAACGACTTTCGATTTTACGACAGATCTCATCTGTTGACCTAAACGTTCCAGAAAACTCTTCAATCGTCACTAACAAATCTAAAATACGTCTAGCATCCTCACAACTTGCTTCTTTAATCTCAACTAAAACCTCTTCTAAAAACGAATCATCTATTAACTCACAAAAATACATTTCTCGCACTTCTGCCTGTTCAAAACAATCAGTAAATTGATCAGCAATAACTTTTTCACCTGAAATAATTTTTGCGCAGTCATTAGTTTTAATAATCGACTTAAATCCCTCTACATTAAAATCTAAATCCTCAAAATATGGAATAAAGTTCTCACGATAACGAAGTAAAACACCATTTAACTCATCATTTTCATTAAAGCTTCCCCACACCGTTTGAATATCAGAATCAAATCCAAAATTTTCAATATCCCCAATTTGAAATAAATTTAATCCTGGATTTTTACTTAAAAAAGCAAGTGTCTTTATTCTATCTCCCTCAGTTAATTGTCTTATCATTATGTTTCATCCCCTTCATAGATATTAAAAGCATTATAACAGGATTCATCATAATAAGAAAGAATCAAATTACATTTTATTCCATAACTTATTTAGCTATATCAAACACAATCGCACGTACATCTAATTGAACTTTTCCATCTTGCACAACAACCTCTTTATTAGTTAAGCAATCTTTATAGATGCCATCTGCAATCTCAATTGATACGACACCTGATTTACTAGAAAAATTAAAGATTGCAACACGTGTCTTATAACTTGTTTCATAAGATAAGATAACAGTATCAGCTACATCGCCTGTTTGAATTCGATAAAATCCCTCTGCCATAATAGCGTCATGCTTTAACTCACTTAACTGCTTCATATAATCAGCAAGGCCGTGTTCATTGTAACGACTCCAATTCACTTTATCGATATCAAATAAACTTGGTCGATTCGTATCAAGAGCCTCTTGCCCCGCATAAATCATCGTTGTTCCTTTTTGAAGATACGTGAAAGCTGTCCAAGTAAAGAGTTGATCGATATTGGGAATCAGTGTAGCTGCGCGGTCTTGATCATGATTTTCTAAACAACGAAGCTTCACATAATTATCCGGATAAATACCTTCTTGCATCGCAACACGATCAATGTATGCATTCAATGAATTTTTGCCACGTAAATAACCTTGATACTCCTCAAAAACATCATAGTCATAGCAGATATCAAATGCTTGATAAACCTCGCTATCACTTGCCGCTTCATATCCAAGTGAACGGATATAGTTCACAAATCCAATATGTACACTTTCTGCAAGCCAGATAAAGTTTGGATTAATCTTTGCAATCTCTTTTCTAGCGCGTACCCAAAATTCAATAGGAACGAGCGATGCTACATCACATCGATACCCATCTACACCAAGACTAGCCCAGTATTCAAGAGTATCTAAAAGTTCTGCCCATAACTCTTCACCTTTTGAATAATCTAAATCTGTAATATCGGACCAATCTCCGACACGATTTGCGAAGTTCCCATCTTCATTTTTATAAAACCACTCTGGATGTGTGTTAAGTAAATGGGAATCGCGTGACGTATGATTAAACACAACATCAATCATCAACTTCATTCCATGTTCATGAGTCGCTTCAATTAGACGTTTAAAATCATCTAACGTTCCATACTCAGGATTTACTTCACGATAATTTTGAATTGAATAAGGACATCCGAGCTCACCTTTTTTATCTTTTTGACCAATCGGATGAATCGGCAATAAATATAAAATATCGACTCCTAAATTTTTAATGCGATCTAAATCTTCAATTAATTCATTGAACGTTCCACTTGCATTGTGATTTCGATTATACACTTGATAAATAACCATTTGTCGTAATGATTTCGGTGTATCTATTGCCATGCCTCATTCCCCCTAAAATAAATAATGTTAATCACCCTTAATATACACTGCCACTAGTAAAAAGCCTGTCGAAAGGAACTAAACTTTCACCTTGTAATGGGTTACGTTATACAACTCTTTTTCATGCAATAATAATGAAACTAACGGAAAAAATTCGACTTAATACAAAGAGAACTCTTTATATAAATCTGTGGATAAAGCAATAGATAGCATAAAAAAAAATCAGGCTAAACCTGATTTTTTTAATACATTAATGTAATAACAAATTGAATTGTAAAACTAAATGTCACCATAATCGAAATTAAAGCAAGCATTGTAATAATTTGAGTAAATCCACCTAGCATTGGGAATTTCTCTTTAAATATCTCATAAAGCTTATATGTTAAAACTCCCATAAACGCAAACACAAAATTAATTGCAATATGAATTAAAGACATTTTAATGAAATACGGAATCGTGTAAAACAACGAACTTCCAAACGAAAGCATCAAAGCTAACACGGATAATACAGTATTCACTAAAACAAACTCAATTGGTCGATAATGGGGTTTAAATAATTTAAACACAAATCCTATAATAAAAAAGACAATTGGAAAAACGACTAATGCAAAAATCATGTTCTTATGTCATCCTCTCTCAACCCATACAATACTGAATATAGTCTAATCATAACATATCGACAGATTAAATAGAAGGGCTAACATTTTCTAGGTAACCGGTTATATAAGTTATCCATAGTTTGTTTTTTTTAAAAACTGTGGATAACAAAGATGACAAAAACTAACCCTTAATAATTTGTTCTGTTAATTCCTTGATATCGTAGTCAAACATAGAACATTTAATGAGCAAAGTTGTTTCTTCATTAAGGATATCAGATAATAATTCATAGACACCTTCTGTTTGTTCAAACTGAAAGACCTTACCATGGAATCCATTCAATGAACATTCAGTAGCTATATTATTAGCAAGATCTCCAATTGTAATTAGATAATCAATGTTAAATTTAGCTATCATTTTTCCAACTTCTTTATGATAGTCCGCTGAGTGCTCTCCTAACTGTTTAATATGGCCAATTAATGCAACTTTTTTATGTTGTTGATTTAATTCGCATAAAGTATTCATTGCTGCCTTCAAAGAAGCTGTATTTATATTCCAAGTATCATCAATTATTGTAGCTTGATTTAATCCTTTTTTGATTTCACAATGATTCATAAGTAATTTAAAACTAGACAATGCTTGAGCAGCCTGAGTAATTCCAATTCCCATTTCGTGTGTTGCAGCTAAATCTGCTAAAGCATTATAAACTTGATGCTTTCCATAACCAGGAACAAAAATTTGATACTTCATTTTATTTAAAGTTAAAGTAAAGTTCATTCCATTATTTCCATAAGTAATATTAGACGCTTGGAATAAACACGGAGTATCAATCCCAAAATAGATGATATTTCCTTTACATTTTGATGTATCTATTGTTTTTATTTTTTCATCATCCGCATTTAATATTAGCGTTCCACCTTCAGGAATAACAGAAACCATTTCAGCTTTTGCATTAATATAACCTTGTAAAGTTTTACATCTCTCTAAATGGTCAATTCCAATATTCGTGATAATCCCGATATTAGGCAAAAAATGACTACAAGTATATGTAATATCTCCTGGTGCTCCCACAGCTGACTCATAAACAGCTGCCTGAATAGAATCATCAATTCGTAAAAGATAAATTAAGTTTCTAGGATTTCCATTTGCGGAGCGAACTGTTCCTTCAACCTTATACCAAGTACTTAAGATATGTTTGATCATATCTTTAGTGGTCGTTTTACCTGAAGTTCCTGTTACCGCAACAACAGGAATATCAAATAATTGGCGATAAAAATGGATGAACGCATCATATGCATCATCAATATCCGAAACTCTAATGACTATACAACCAGAAATTTTTTTTAATTCTTTGACTTCACGGTCAACCACTACCGCACATGGGCAATATTGAGCTATACGTTTAAAATCAATATTTCGATGCTGAACTAAGAATAATAATGTATTGGGCTGTTCGATGTGTTCATAATATCTAGCCACATCTTTGATTAAGATATCAGAATTTCCTTGAATAATTGTTCCTTTAATGACTGTTAATATTTTTCCAAGTGTATGAGCTTTCAATTTTTTCCCCCTAAATCAATTATTGCTTTCATCATCTGATGAATTTGATATAATAAATTTTATTTCTGAAGCTGCTTGTAAAGCATTCTTTTTGGCTTCGATTTCCGTTCGTCCAGTTGCAATAACATACGCATACCGATCCCCCATAGATTGCGGTGGTATTAGATAAGCACTTTTTTTAGGTTTTACATAAACATATTCAACGTGTGGTGAATTAAGTGCTCTTTTTTTCCCAGTTACTTTTACTAAAACACCTTCTTCATTTATGATAATATGTTGGCAATAGACATGTTTTCTATATTTTGGATGCAAGTTAGGCTGAAAACCTAGAGCAAATTTTAATGTTTCTTCAACATAGTTAATTCCAAATCCTGCTTTTATCATATTATTCATACCGCCACCTGAAATACGAGGATTTATCTCAATCAACTTCCAGTTATCCTTAACTAGTCTCATCTCAAGATGGCAAGTTCCATTTGTCATACCATGTATTTGAATGATTTCCACAACAGCTTTTTTTAATTTTTCTTCAAAAGCAGTATCATCCGTTAAGATTAAGTTATACGCTGTTATTATAAAACGTTGAGTATCAGTCACTATTTGTTCAAAAATTGCGACAATATGAACACTAGAATCCTTTACAAAACATTCGACTAAGTATTGAGGCCCCTCGAGAAACTCTTCTAAAATAATAGGATCATTTGGATATTTAGAAAATAACATTTCACTTTTTTGTTTGTAATCATCTAGATTGCTAATTTTCAATACATCTTTAGATCCGGTTGAGGTTGGACATTTAACAACGGCTGGTAAATAAGATGTAATGGTTTCATCATCTATAGTACTACTACTGTCTATTTCAATAAATTGTGGAACATAAGAAGTCCTTGCTAAAACTTCTCTTGATTTAATTTTATTTTCCATATCTAATAATTACAGTAATTAACGTTTTAACATCAATCTCCATTATAGCGATAATTGTGTTACCCTCTACTAATCACTCGTAGAATTTAATTTGTTTTTATTTGCTAGAAATATAGCATAATGAATCGTATTTTTTACTACATCCAGCTCTAAATAGAATGCAGGTGGACACCCAGGACGCCAATTCACTTCATAAATCCATATTTTTTTCATATCATCTAGTCCAATATCAATTCCAATTTCATCAAGAGTTTCATTATATTTTTCCATTTGGAGTTGATCTAGGTGTCTAGCCAGTTGCAAGGCAAAGACTTCAAGATATCGTTCCATATCATAAGTGCACTCTGGATCTTCTTGTTTTAAAAAAGGAATCAAATAATTAGTTGCACCACCACTGTTGATATTTGTTACAATACTATCAGTTAACGAAAAGCGTGGATAAATAGTAGTAACCACCCATTCCCCGCTTCCATTTTTTTGAACATGTAATCTTAAATCAAAATTAATTCCATTTTTAGTTTTTGAGTTAATATAAGGTTGTGCTAGATAAGATTATTCTTTTAGACAGGTGGAAATATAATTTTCAAGTTCATAGTAGTTAGCAATTTTGTTTCTTTTATCGCGATTAACTTTATATAAATTTCCCATTTTTTCAATATAGATAATACCTTCCCCTTTATGACCATCTTGAGGTTTAAAGACAACCTTTGAGTACATATTCAAAAAATCAAAAAACTCATTTGTATTACTAATAATTTCAGATGGAATCAAATGATTAGTAAATTCCCCTGCTTCTTTTAAACGTTTATAAACGCTCATTTTATTTCCAATTGAATAAGTCGTAAATGGAATTTCAGATTGTAATTGTTCAATGATTTCTTTATAATTAGCAAGCTTTTCTGGACTTCCCGTATTATAAATTACATCTGGAAATCTACTTTCAACTTTGTGCCAATCACCATTTTCATACATATATCCAGATATCGTATGTTTTTTAAAATTGACTTGTTTAGGAGAAAAATATAGTAACTCTACTCCTTCTGCTTTTGCCACACTTGCAAAGGCATATGCCTTTACAACATGTCTAGGATTTCTACACTGGTGTAAAAAACCAATTAATATCATTTTATGTCCCCCTCTTAATAAAGAGTATTTATTTTATATCTTCTTTATCATATGATTATCTGATTCAATTAGTCACGTCGATAAAGAAAATAGTACCTGTGGTTATGTCACAGTAACATTTGACCTCAATATAAATCTATAGCCTCTTATTAAGAGTAGAGCTTTTAGATTCTCAGCACTTTTAATTCAATTAATTTAATCCTATTTTTAGACATAGTTTTACATTAAATAAAAAAAGACTGCATCGATTTCGATGCAGTCTTATATAATCTATTATTTTTTACGCATTGTTGGGAATAATAATACGTCACGGATTGATGGAGAGTTAGTTAATAACATAACTAAGCGATCGATACCAATTCCAAGTCCTCCTGCAGGTGGCATACCATATTCTAATGCTTCGATGTAGTCAACATCCATTTCAGATGCTTCATCATTTCCTAATTCTTTTTCAGCTAATTGCGCTTCAAAACGTTCTTTTTGATCAATTGGATCATTTAACTCAGTGAAGGCATTTCCATATTCACGTCCATCAATAAAGAATTCAAAACGATCAGTGAAACGTGGATCTTTTGCATTTTTCTTAGCAAGTGGAGAAACTTCCACCGGATGTCCATAAATAAACGTTGGTTGAACAATTTTATCTTCAACGAATTCTTCGAAGAATGCATTGATGATATGTCCAACACCTGTAAAGTGAGTAGGTACTTCAACATTGTGTTCTTTTGCGATAGCTTTTGCTTCTTCAAATGTCATTTCTTTAAAGAAATCAACACCTGTAATCTCTTTAATCGCATCAACCATGTGCCAACGTTTCCATCCAACTGCTAAGTTAATTTCATGTCCACCGTAAGGTACAGTAGTTGTTCCTAAAACTTCTTGTGCAATAGAGGCAATCATGTTCTCAGTTAAGTCCATCATTGTTTCCATATCACCATAAGCTTCATATAACTCAATTGATGTAAACTCTGGGTTATGGCGAACAGAGATTCCTTCATTACGGAAGATACGTCCGATTTCATAAACTTTTTCAAGTCCACCAACTAATAAACGTTTTAAGTGTAACTCAGTTGCAATACGTAAATATAAAGGCATATCTAATGCATTGTGATGAGTTTCAAATGGGCGAGCTGCTGCTCCACCTAATGTTGTGTGTAAAATTGGAGTTTCAACTTCTAAATATCCTAAATTATCTAAATAACGGCGCATTGCAGTAATAATACGAGTACGAGTGATGAAAGTTTGTTTACTTTCTTCATTCATAATTAAATCAACATAACGACGGCGGTAACGCTCTTCAACGTCAGTTAATCCATGATATTTTTCTGGTAATGGGCGTAATGCTTTTGTTAATGGCGTATACTCTTTAACTTTAATTGATAACTCACCAACTTTAGTTTTGAATACAACACCGCGTACTCCAACAATGTCACCTAAGTCTGCTTTATCGAAGAATGCATAAGCTTCTTCACCTACAGCATCTTGACGAACATAAATTTGAACTTGCCCTTTAATATCTTGAATATGTGCAAAACCAGCTTTTCCTTTTCCACGTTTAGTGCGGATACGTCCAGCGATTGCTACTTCAATATTTTTTTCCTCTAATTCTTCTTTAGAAAATTCTCCAAACTCTTCAACTAATTGTGAAGATAAATGAGTACGATTGAATCGTTGTCCAAATGGATCAATTCCGTGTTGACGTAAGTCTTCCATTTTGTCACGTCTAACTTGTAATTGATCGTTGATTTCAGTTGTCGACATCTGAATCACTCCATCTATATAAGCTATTTTTTCATTATTTCATTATAACACGCTAAAGTGTACGATTCCACGAAAAAGTACATTTTGTATTAATTATTGACGTTTTTCAAAAATTATATTCAATTCATTGAATATCGTTTCCCAAATATCGGAAATTTAAAAGGTAGTACCTTTGGTACTACCTCCTCCTCAATTTATAAAACTTCAAACTCTAACTCTATCACAAAACACAATCTAGTAATTCAAATACTTTAATGCCAAGAAATAATTACTAGAATACACACACCAGCCAGGAAAATTTTTTTCTCTTGCAACCTTATTGAGACTAATATAACTACTTCATCAAAGCTTTCGTTAAAATAGCTAACACAGCACGACGAACCTCATCATTGACTGGCATTGCCAGAACTCTCATCATTTTCTCTTCAAGAGAAAGATTCGTGCCTAAAATTCCATATGACCAGTGTTCAAAACGTTGCTTTTCATCCATGATAATAGTCGCATCTTGAACTAATTCAAAGATTAATTGATCAACATCAATTTCTTGATGATATAAATCTTGATGACGAACTTCGATAATACTATCAGCAGAATCAACCGTTACTGATAAAGTTCTTGTAACTACATCATAATTAAAGTCTGATTCTTCACCATTCAAGAAACATTCACAGTCTGATGCTACACCTCTAAACTTCACTGTATACTGACGATTTACTGGAATCACATTTAAATCACCAACGGGTTCATTAATCTTAAATATCAATTTAGTATCTGATGCTTCTAAATCAAAAGTCGTTAATACACTGTGTCCCGCTTCATACTCACGACTAATACCATCATCTTCGTACATCGTGAATGAATTACTAGCTCCACCAAATACAACTAACTCTAAATGCTCTGGATTATCAATCTGATTTGTTTGTTCTAGTTTGGCCATTGGAACAATGGCTCCTGCCTTGGCGAATACCGGAATCTCTTCAAGTTTACCGTACATCGCATAAATATTATCTCCACGGTACGCCTCACCTGTGAAGAAATCAAACCACTGACCGCGTGGTAACCAAACCTCTTTAAACGTACGATTTAAAACTTTACTACGTGGCGCGGTAAATGGTGCCACCATTAACTCACTACCATAATAATATTGATCTTTATACTCATATGCTTTTCCATCATGCGGATGCTCAAAATACATCGGCGTAATAAACGGTAAAGACTCCGTCATATTGCGGTATGACATCGTATAAATATAAGGTACTAATTGATGACGAAGATTTAAGAACGATTTCGCCACCTCATACGCTTCATGAGAATGACGCCAAGGTTCTCGTCGATTAAAGATTCCTTTTGATGTATGAAGTCGATTAATCGGACTAAACACCCCATATTGCACCCAACGAGCATACAACTCAGAATCATCGATTCCCATAAAATGACCTCCGATATCGTGGCTCCACCATCCATACGCAACATTTGCGGCTGTTGACGTAAAGTATGGCTGATACGCAAGCGAATCCCAAGTCACAACCGTATCACCTGAGAAACCAATTGGATAACGATGACCTCCAAGACCTGGCCAACGAGAGAACGTAAATGGACGTTTCGATCCATCACGACCTAAATCATAATAATGCAAGTGGTTTAAGAAATATAATGGATCTAATCCCTTCATCGAAGAATTCGTTCCCTGTTGCCAGTCAATCCACCAAAAATCAACGCCTTCGTCCTCAAGTGGATGATGAACTTTCTCAAAATAGGCTTTCATAAACTTAGGACTTGAAATATCAAATGGCACAGGTTGTTCCGAGGAAACATCAACTCCCATATACTTAGCAACACTTTCATAACAATCTTCATGACCACGAATTCCATCAGCGGGGTGTAAATTAAGTGACGTTCTTAACCCCTTATCATGTAACCAAGTCATAAATGCTTTAGGGTCTTTGAATAAGTTTTTATTCCAGGTATAGCCCGTCCATCCACTACCGTACTTCGGATCAATATTTACATTGTGCCAGTCCATATCAATAATACAAACCGATAATGGGATTCCCTCAGATTCAAAACGATTCATTAACCCCTCTAGTTCTGTATCTGAATATTCCCAATAACGACTCCACCAGTTACCAAGTGCATATCGTGGTAATAATTGAGTGCGCCCTGTTAACTTACAATAATCTGCAATACATTCTTTGTAGGCAGTCCCATATCCAAAGAAATAAAGATCCGTTGAATTCGTTGTTCTTGGTTCTAACCAAGACGCTTCGTTAAACACAAGTGATTTTGAATCATCAATGATGACATATCCCTCGCGTGAATTTAAACCTTTTTCAAGTTTTAAGGCACCATCAACAGCATCCAAAGTTCTCGCTGTTCCACCTAAGTTTGTCTGTTCTTCAGTTCCATAACGCCAAATTTGACAAGAATATTTTAATTCAATTGATAGGGTATCCCCACTAAATGGTTGTTCTTTTAAATATTTTAATCTTAAATGATCCGTTACAACTTCTAATATATGTTCATCTTCTTTAACAGAAAGTGCTGGGACTTCCTGTTCGCGATACCAAAATGTTTGACTTGGGCGATCCTCAAAGCAACCTGTCAGTGAGTATTCTAAACGAACAATACGAGATGTTAAAAATGCAATTCGATAACATGCTCCCTGAAAAACAGCCCCCTCATTTGCCATTGGTTTAAAATCCATTTTAAAATGTTTTTCAATGTAAGTTTCCATATGTGTTGCCCCCCTTGTATTTCGAATCGTCCTCATTATAAGACGATTCATAACAATTTGCAAGGGGTTTCTTGAAACGATTCACCTGATTTGAATATTGCTTTCGAAAGACTTGACTGCTATAATATCTGTAACAATTTGGAAAGTAGGGGGATTATTATGGAAACTTATCAAACAAGTGGCGTATGTTCAAAAGAAATTCAATTTGAAATTGAAGATAATAAAATTAAATCAGTTAATTTCATTGGTGGATGTCCAGGAAACTTAATCGGAATCTCTTCTTTAGTTAAAGGAATGAACGTAGAAGAAGCTATCCAAAAACTAAAAGGAATTCCTTGCCGTACAAAAGAAACTTCATGTCCTGATCAGCTTGCAAAAGCGTTGGAACAATACTTAGAACAAAAATAAAAGCTGTATCTTACGATACAGCTTTTACTTTTGCGATGCTCTTTTTTCAAAAATTTTAACCACTTGAAATGATAAAAACATGACAATAACTACCCCAAAGAATAACCCTGTATTACGAGTCAAACTAATGACTTGTTTAACATCTAAATAAATAATTCCAATCGATGCTAATAGCCAAAAAACACTTAAAATCATATTAATTCGTTTAAAATCCATAACCATCATCCCCGCTTCTTTTTCTCTATTTTATCAATTTAAAAAGGCGATGTCACCAAAACATCGCCTTTTTTCTTATTTTGTGAAACCCTTTGCAGCTTTTAATGTGTTAAATAATAACATCGTAATCGTCATCGGTCCAACTCCACCCGGAACAGGTGTAATATAAGAAGCTTTCGGTTCAACTGTATCAAAATCAACATCTCCTACAAGCTTTCCTGTTTCAAGTCGATTAATTCCAACATCGACAACAACGGCTCCTTCTTTCACCATATCAGCTGTGACAAAATGAGGACGCCCAATCGCAACAATTAAAATATCTGCCATCTGCGTTAACATACTTAAATTTTGAGTACGCGAATGACAAACGGTTACCGTTGCATTTTCTTCAAGTAATAATTGGACAAGTGGCTTTCCAACAATATGACTACGTCCAATGATAACAGCATGGCGACCTTCTATTTCGATATCATAAGCTTTCAATAATCCGATAACACCTGCCGGTGTACATGGTTTTAATGAATCAAGCCCTGATGCTAGGCATCCGACTTGATATGGATGGAATCCATCGACATCTTTCTTCACATCAATCGCAGAAATGATGTGATCTTCATTGATATGTTTTGGTAATGGCAACTGCACTAAAATCCCATGAACCGAATCATCTTGATTTAAAACATCGATTTGAGCTAATAAATCTGCTTCTGTTATTGTATCTGCTAACTCGATAACCGTCGACTTAAATCCTACCGCTTCACATGAACGCTTTTTATTGCGAACATAGGTCATCGAAGCAGGATTATTTCCAACAATCACAACCACTAAATGAGGCTGAATTCCTGTTTCTTCAACAAATTTTTCTGTTTGAACTTTTAAATCCTCACGTAAATCTTCAGATACCTTTTTTCCATCAATAATTGTGGCCATAAACTGCCTCCTATTCATATAAAGGGAAACGTCCTGTTAATCCTAAAACAGATTGACGAATTTCATCTAATTTTGCTTCATCTTCATGATATGTTAACGCATCTGCGATATATCCTGCTAACTCAACCATCTCAGCTTCCTTAAATCCACGAGTTGTCACAGCTGGTGTTCCTAAACGAATACCGCTTGTGATGAATGGTTTTTCAGTATCAAATGGGATTGTATTTTTATTACATGTAATCGCAACACGATCAAGTAAGTGCTCAGCATATTTCCCTGTTAATCCAAATGTTGATTTAACATCGACTAACATTAAGTGATTATCTGTTCCACCTGATACAATACGAAGCCCACGTTTTGCAAGTTCTTCAGCTAACACTTTCGCATTTTTAATGACTTGAGATTGATACTCATTAAATTCTTCTGTCAAAGCTTCCCCAAAAGCGACTGCTTTCGCCCCAATAACGTGCATTAAAGGTCCACCTTGAATTCCTGGAAACACCACTTTATCGAGTTTTGTCGCAATTTCTTCATCATTCGTTAAAATCATACCACCACGTGGACCACGTAACGTTTTATGAGTTGTTGTCGTTACAATATGAGCGTATGGAACTGGATTTTCATGTAATCCTGCTGCCACAAGTCCTGCGATATGAGCCATATCTACCATTAAGTATGCCCCAACTTCGTCAGCAATTTCACGGAACTTTTTAAAATCAATCGCACGAGGATAAGCCGATGCTCCCGCTACAATTAATGCCGGCTTAACTTCTAACGCAATGCGACGAACTTCTTCATAATCAATCATTTCAGTCTCTTTATCTACCCCATACTCAAAGAACTCATAATCTTTTCCAGAGAAATTAAGTGGATGTCCATGAGTTAAATGTCCACCGTGACTTAAATTCATACCTAATACTTTCGCCCCAGGCTCTAACACTGCACGATATGCCCCCATATTCGCAGAAGACCCAGAATGAGGTTGCACGTTAGCAAACTTAGCTCCAAATAACTGCTTAGCGCGATCCCTTGCAATATCCTCAATCGTATCAACAAATTCGCATCCACCATAGTAACGTTTACTTGGATATCCTTCAGCATATTTATTCGTTAAAATTGATCCTTGAACTTTCATCACTTCTTCTGAAACATAATTTTCAGACGCAATTAACTCAACATTTTCACGTTGACGCTTTAATTCTAAATTTAAGGCTTGTTCTACAGCCGTATCTTTCATACACATCACTCCAATTAATCTATTCATAACGTCATTATTACATATGACAACAAATAATAATATTAAAATACAATTTTTTTATTTTATCACTTTTAGTATATGGAAAACTACAAAAATGTTTATAAAAGTCAAAAAAGTATCTGACAATTCAGACACTTTTTATAATGTATAATTAAGTTTTATAAATATATTCTTTTCAATAACACATTTCTTTCCTTCAAATTTCTGTTTTAATCTGCGTCCTTCAATATAGGTCTTCGTAACATTGACTAAAAATTGTTGACCATTCTGCTCCACTAAATAGTAGGCACTCATATCATTTAACGAATCCACCATTTCTAAAACGCCAGGTTCCGTTAAAAAATCAATCATAGCTTCCATCTTATTTAATTTTTTTCTTCGTATAAGTGGATAAATAACCATTGCCTTTGGATACTTTTCTTTTACCACCATATCATATTTAGAACGAGCTTTTCCTGTTTTTTTGTACTTCTCAATATCAATCTCTTCCTTTAGAACAATTGAACCAATTTTCTCATCCATAGCTAACAAAGAATCTAAGCTCACATTAAATAATTTTGCGATTGCCTGCAAATTATGAATATCCGGTATTCCTTTATCAGACTCCCACTTCGTAACTGCTTGTCTTGAAACACTTAATTTTTCAGATAATTGTTCCTGTGATAATCCTCCCGCTTGGCGATATTTTTTTATTTTTTCTCCTAATGTCATCGTCATCTTACCTCCTGTCTAAATAATGAACACATCATACTATGCTAAATATAAAATGGCTAACAAAATAATATAACATAACCGCTACTTACCGTAGCATGACCATTATTAATGATTTAAATAGATAAAAAAAGTGCCTTATAGTAGAAACACTTTTCTACAACAAGACACTTAGATGTGAAGTCGATAAGATATAATTATCTTATTCAGACTATTATTTTTTTACAGTGGAGCATCTGATTCACCACGCGGAGGCTCATCTTCTTTTTGATGTGGGAAAGTAAGCGAAGACCACTTTTGACCTCACACTATTATGTTATCCACATCTACTTTTTTTATACCTTAGTTAACTCAGTTTTTACTTCTCTCTCTTAGAATATTTCATAATAACGATGCCATCTTCAACAGTATAGTATTGCAAACTTAAGTCTATCTTAGGATTATTTCCAAGAAACAAAGGTCTTCCTTTACCTAAAATAGTTGGAATAATCCCTATTATATACTCATCTATGATATCGGCTTTTAAAAAATGATCAACCAAAACTCCTCCACCGAATAAGAAGATATTTTTACCTTCATTTCTTAAATTTACAATCGGCGTACATACATCTCCATTTATAAAATGATAATAATCATAATCCGTTATATCTTGCGAAGTGGCAACATAGATAGGTTTATCTTTAAAATCTTTATGAAATCCTTGATTATAACAATTTTTTCCCATAACGACGATATCAATCTCTTCTAAAAACTTCTTATAATCCCATTTTAAATCAGTATTGAGTGCAGAGTTTCCATCCCCAACAATCCATTCAAAACCACCATTTTCATCTGCAATGTATCCATCTAAACTAATGGCTAAATTTAATACTATTTTTCCAGACATCTATTAATCCTCACCTTCTACTACCTTCACTATAACCTATAATAACCGATATTTTATGTCAGGTTCAAATCATCTACTTTTTGAGCTATTTATAGAAATTAAGAAAACGTGGATCTAATAAAAAATGACTTGCCATAGAATTTACTTTCTATAACAAGTCATTTTATTTTGGGAGTTTAAAAGTTTAATAACTGTCATCAAAAAACTTTTTCAGATTTTAGCTGTTTATCGTGGTAAATCCACAAACGCCACGCAACGGTCGATTCTTATTATTAGAGTGGGATTATCGACAACACCACTTCAACTCCACAATCATAGTGTCTTCAAAAATTTAAATATTATACTCTAATCAAATAAAAAGTGTCTTATCATAGAAATACTTTTCTATAACAAGACACCCGATGTGAAGTCGATAAGATACAAATATCTTATTCAGATACTTACTTTTTTACAGTGGGCTATCTGATGCGCCACGCCAAAGCTAATCTTGTTTATTACAGTGGGAAGATTAGGAAGACCACTTTGACTCCACATTTATAATATCTCCAATTAACCAAAAAACTATACTTAAAATAAAAGAAAATGACCTATCATAGAAGCACTCTTCTATAATAAGTCACTTTCATAACCGTTCAGAGCCAAGAAGTCCGACACACTTGTCAAACCTTTTAGATATTTCTATTTATAGTGGGCTATCTAGACGCCACTCTACGATCGACATAATTATTACAGTGGGTTAGTCGATATAGGCCACTTTGACTCCTAATTATAATATGCTCAATCAAAAAAAGATTATTCGACAAAAATAAAAAAGATGCGACAAACACATCTTTTTTTTCGACTCTTTATTTTTTTTATATAGTGGGCTGCCGAATCACGCCACTCCATTACTGATCTCAAAATAATCATAGCAAAATACTTTCACAATGTCAAATTAAAACAAAGGTAACAACTAGGATTCCTCATTTATCCTAGTTGTTAACTACACATTTAACACAAAAAGTTATCCACAATTCAATTTTTCCTCATAGAAAAGTTTTGGCCGAACTTTTTTTATAAGGTATCAGATAAAGATGTTATAAAATTCAAACAGCAGATGATTGACTAATTTTTAAGCAATTAAAATCTAGAATTTTAGTCATTTCAGTTAAGAGAAAAACTATAATTTTGCGTCAGATTACAATCCAGCTGCGAGATGCAAAACACTGGTAAAGTTCGATAATCACCCGTGTTTATCGACACATCGGACTCTCATCACTTTCTTCGTGTGTTAAACACCTCTCTTTACCTTATAATAAATCTAGCCTCGATGAACAACTCCTCCATAAAGTTTTACCCCACTTGTGCTTTTCAAGCACTTTGGTGGTTAAGCACTTTTGTTCGGAGTTAAACGTTCATCTCAGCCTTTTATGTAATCTAGTTTCGAGCAAAATCTCTATAAAGTCCAAACGACCTTTGCCTCAATTCTTGAGGCAAAAGCATTTGCTACGACTTTTACGAGCTTTTAAACGCTCGATTCACCCTTTTATATTATAATCCTAATCGTTCAAAGATTCCGTCTACTGATTTTAGGTGGTATGTGTGGTCGAAGCAGTCGTCTAAGTCTGCCGCGTCTAAATACTGGCATACTGTTTCATCAGCCTCAAGTAATGTACGGAATGATTGTCGTTCTTCCCATGCTTGCATCGCTTTAGGTTGTACTAAGTCATATGCTTTTTCACGAGCAAATCCTTTTTCGATTAGTTTTAACATTACACGTTGAGAGAAAATAACTCCGTGAGTTTTATTAATGTTTTCTAACATATTTTCTTCATAAACAGTTAAGTTATCAATAATATTTGTAAAACGATTTAACATATAATCAAGTAACATCGTTGCATCTGGTAAAATAATACGTTCAGCAGATGAATGTGAAATATCACGTTCGTGCCAAAGTGGAATATTTTCATAAGCTGTTACCATGTATCCGCGTAACACACGAGCACATCCAGCCATATTTTCTGAACCAATTGGGTTACGTTTATGTGGCATTGCTGAAGATCCTTTTTGTCCTTTGCGGAAGAACTCTTCTGCTTCACGAACCTCCGTACGTTGCAAATGACGGATTTCAACTCCCATTTTCTCAATAGAAGCTCCCACTAATGCAATCGCAGACATATAAGCAGCGTGACGATCACGTTGAAGAGTTTGAGTAGAAATTTTTGCTGACTGTATTCCTAACTTTTCGCACGTATAATCTTGTACGAAGAAAGGAATATTCGCATGAGTTCCAACTGCCCCTGAAATTTTACCCGCTTCAACTTCACGAGCCGCTTGTTCAAAACGAGCCTGGTTACGTTTCATCTCTTCATACCATAATGCTAATTTTAAACCAAACGTCGTAATCTCAGCATGAACACCGTGAGTACGTCCCATTTGCACAGTATGTTTATATTTTTTAGCTTTCTCTGCTAAAACATCAATAAAACGTTGAATATCTGCTCTTAAAATATCATTTGCTTGTTTTAATAAATATCCGTTTGCAGTATCAACAACATCAGTTGATGTTAAGCCATAGTGTACCCATTTTTTTTCTTCACCACAAGTTTCACTCACCGCACGTGTAAAAGCTACAACATCATGACGAGTTTCTTGTTCAATTTCATAAATACGATTTAAATCAAATGAAGCATTTTTCCATAGCTTTTCAACATCCTCCATTGGAATGTGTCCTAAATGAGCCCAAGCTTCACATGCTAAAATCTCAACTTTTAAATAAGACTCAAATTTATTTTGTTCTGTCCAAATAGCCGCCATTTCAGGGCGTGAATAACGTTCGATCATATGCCGCACCTCTCCTTTTCTACTTACCCTTTTATTTTAACTGAATTTTTCCAAAGTCACAATGAAAGATAAATTTTTTCTTTCATAATTTAATAAAAAAGAGCTAAATCAAATACGATTTAGCCCTTCTTATGTTCATGTGTTTTTTTCTTTTGTGGAGGTACTATACATGGTAACTTAACACTCATACAAACACCATTTTCGACATTTAAAGCCTCAACTGTCCCGTTATGAGCTAAAATAATCGTTTTAACAATGGCAAGCCCAAGTCCTGACTGACCTTGATCCCCCTTATAAAATCGATCAAATAAATAAGGTAAATCTTTCTGATCAATTTGAGGCCCATCATTAAACAAACGAATCTCAATCGTAGAACCCTCAACAATAGTTTCAATCACAATCTTCGATTTCGCATAGCGAATCGCATTCGTAATAATATTAGATAAAGCACGAATCATCTTATCATCATCAATCTTAACTTCAACCGGCTTATCTAGCTCCAATGAAAACTGAAGATTCTTATCCGCCACAATACTCGACATCTTCTGATGAAAACCATCTAAAAAAGCATTCACATCAACAAGCTGAAACTGATAACGATCATGTGTTGCATCCTCAAGCTTCGATAAATATAAAATAGACTCAACGAGAGTTCGAAGTGCATCACTCTCTTGTTGAATGACTTCAGCGGCCTCATCAATCGAGAAAATTCCATCCTTTAGTCCTTCAGCATACCCTTTAATATTCATCAGAGGCGTCTTTAACTCATGCGATGTATTCTCAAAGAACGCCTTACGTTTTCGATCATTTTTAACAATCGATTCCGCCATATGAACTAAATCTTCATCAAGCTCTTGAATCTCATCACCCGTAAAAATTGTCACCTCAGGTGCTTCAAGACTCTCCTGAAATCCGCGAACTTTATTTCTTAACAAATGAATCGGTCTTGAAATATTATTCTGAACATAGATCCCAAAGAATCCAGCAATCAACATACTCACTAAAGACGTAATAAATAAAATACTTAAATTCATTTGATTAAGTGCCGTAATCATACTCTTCTCACTTAACAAAATAATATCATAAGAATAAGGCCCAACATTAACCTCACCAGAAACTGTGACATAATTACGATTTAAATAATTAACATCACCTTCATGTGCATTTAAATCTTGAATCACCTCATCATTATCCCAATAAGTCAAAGAATCATTTTGAATAATAATGATATTCGATTGAACAAGCTTCATTAAATTATTACGAATCAATCCACCTATCGGCCAATATGGAGATTCATTATCCTTTAAATTCTTTGCAATAACATCTAACTCTTTCTCCATATCATATGTAATTCGATACGTCAAAAATTGATTCGATGACACCGTAAACAACGTAAATGATGTCATAATCGCAATCAAAATAATAATGATATAACTCCAAAACAACTTTCGATCAAGTCTCATAAGCTATCTCCTAAAAATTATCATCAATGCGATATCCATAACCCCAAACCGTTGTAATTTCAACTTGTGCATCGAAAGACTTTAATTTCTTTCTTAAACGTTTAACTAAATCATCAATCATTCGAGATTCTCCGACATAGTCATAACCCCAAATATTCTGAATTAAATTCTCACGAGTAAACGAAATATTCTTATTTTTAACTAAATAAGCTAACAACATATACTCATTATTCGTTAAAGATAACTCCTTATCCTTAACTGAACAAACACGTTTAGAGTCATCAATCTTTAAATCCTTAATTTGATAAGTCGTCGTCTCGTGGTCACTCACCATCACCGGTTCAATACGTCTAAAAATAATTTTTAAACGCACTAATAACTCACGTGGGCTAAAAGGTTTCGATAAATAATCATCTGCTCCAAGCTCAAGACCAATAATACGATCCACCGCCTCATCTTTTGCCGAAACGAAAATAATTGGAACTTGGCTTACAGTACGAATCTTCTTACATAAATCAAGCCCATCCATCGTACCTGGCATCATAATATCAAGTACGAGTGCATCGGGTTGTAGCATATTAAATGCCTCAAAAACATGCTCAGCATTCTTAAAAGCTGTTACCTTATATCCTTCCTTCTCTAAATATCTTAAAATTAATTGTCTAATATTTGCATCATCATCAATTACGAATACGTGTTTCATCTATTTCACCTCATTATAGTATTAACCTTTTAAAAAATCTTGCTTCAATAAAGCAAGATTTTTTATCTTTTATTGTCCATAAGTTGCTAGTAAGGCACGATCTTCAGTGATACCTTCTCCATATCCTGCAAACTGACCATCTTTAACTTTTAATAAAGTTGGTGTTCCTGAAATCTCAAGTTGTTGTGCAGATTGTGGAGTCACATTATTATTAGCATGACTATTATATGCTACAATCTCATTACTTTGATTAGTTGAAATCGTCCATCCTTCATTTGAAGGATAAAGAGCACGACTCTCACCCTCATTTAAAACTTCAACACCATTTTCCATCTTACCAATGACTTTTGTATAATCTAAATCATGGGCCTCCCAATCATACCAAGCATCTAAGTTTTCATCAGCTGCCATATCAACCACATAAACAGGAACATTCTCATCATTATGAGCTGCTACTAGTTCAGGACCAAACTGCTGACATAAACCACAAGTCTCCTGATAAAAGTACACATAATACTCAGAATCCTTCTGATCAAAGGCCTCTGTATAATTAATATGTTTAAAATCAGTAATCGAATTGACACTAGGAAAAAACATATTAACGCCAACTGCTATAATAACAACTGCAACTAAAGCAATTAAAATCTTCTTCATGACTATTACTCCTTATATAATCTAGTAATATCTAAATTTATTATAACTTAAAACTCCCTCTTATATTTGAAAAAAATGTGAAATATATGTAAAAACCAATTATTTCAAAGTAAACAACATCCCAAAATTAAATAACTCCTGAAGTCCCATTGGTAACTCAATATAACCTGCCGAAACTAAAAATGCAATTAATGCACAAACAACCGCCACAAATACAATCGTCTTCGTCACCATATTAAAAATGAACTTACATAAAAACGCAATAACTAACCCCACAATCAATCCTTGAATCAAACCATGCATCACAATATACTGATTGAAAGCCTCATTAAAAAAATAAAGACAAACAATAAAAATAATATAATACCACTTATTCATCCACGTATTCATCCCTTCTATAACTTTCATGTACTACCATTGTACAATATTTCCAAAAAAAAGCAACGTCTCAAAAACGACGTTGCTTCTCATATATCAAAAGTCCCCACTTTGATTTTCTATTTCTCACATATTACTGATAATCCGGTACCATCAATTATTCGCTTCCCCACGAATAACTAAATTCCCGCTACGAATTATCACTTGAAAGGATATCACCGCTTGTTGCGATGTCTAGAACGAATATGCCTTCAAACTTCTAACTCTAACCATATCCCTAATTACTCGCAACTTTCGTTGCTATCACTTAACTAGATATCGCCGCTTATTGCGACATATAGTCTAACTAACGATGCAAAGCACCGAGTTAGACTAATAATTCTTTCATTAAGATTGTTTGTTCACGGTCTGGACCAACACTGAAGATTGCAATTGGTGCTCCAACTAATTCTTCAATACGTCGTAAATAATTTTGAGCTGCTACTGGTAACTCTTCAAATGATGTTACTCCAGTAATATCTTCTTGCCATCCTGGCATCTCTTCATAAACTGGTACACAGCGTTCAAACTCACGAATTGTTGATGGAACATATTTGATTACTTGTCCATCTAACTCATAAGCCGTACAAATTTTTAATGTATCTAAACCTGATAAAACATCTAATAAGTTAACTGAGATTCCAGTTAATCCACTTACACGACGAGTATGAGAAACAACTACACTATCAAACCATCCAATACGACGAGGACGACCAGTTACCGTTCCATACTCACGTCCGATTTCACGAATACGTGCTCCAATCTCACAATGTAACTCAGATGGGAATGCACCTTCTCCAACACGAGTTGAATAAGCCTTAACAACCCCAATAACTTCATCAATCTTAGTAGGTCCAACTCCTAAACCAGTTGTAACTGCTCCAGCTGATGGGTTTGAAGACGTAACAAATGGATAAGTTCCATGATCCACATCAAGCATAACCCCTTGAGCCCCTTCAAATAAAACTTTTTTACCTTCAGTTAACGCCTCATCTAACTCATAAGAAGTATCTGTCACATAAGGACGAATAACCTCAGCATACTCACAATATTTTGTATAAATCTCTTCAAATGAGAATGTTGGCTTACCGTACTTCGCTAAAATCTCATTCTTAGCCGTTACTTGCTCAAGTAAAAGCTCAGCAAATAACTCCTTATCCATTAAATCTCCAATACGAATTCCACAACGTGCATACTTATCTGTATAGCAAGGTCCGATTCCACGCTTCGTTGTTCCAACCTTACGATCACCTTTTAACTCTTCTTGAAGACCATCTAACTCAATATGATAAGGGAAAATCACATGTGCTCTATTAGAAATACGAATATGATTAGTTGAAACTCCACCTTCATTTAGATACGCGATTTCTTCAAGTAATGCCTCAGGATTAATAACCATCCCATTTCCTAAAATAACTTTCTCAGCACTAAAAATTCCAGAAGGAATTAAACGTAACTTAAACTGTTGTCCGTTAAATTCAATCGTATGTCCTGCATTATTACCACCTTGATAACGAGCTACAATATCAGCACGTTGTGCTAAATAATCTGTAATCTTTCCTTTACCTTCATCTCCCCATTGAGTTCCTACAACTACTACTGTCTTTGTCATTTTAATATCCACCTTTCAATTAATAACGTTCTAAAATTTGACGAGCTACCCAAACACCACTTGCTCCAGCTTGTGCAAGACCACGCGTTACACCAGCGCCATCTCCACCAACGAATAATCCTTTAACCTTTGTTTCAAATTTATCATTAATCTCAGGACGTGCTGAGTAGAACTTTGCCTCTACTCCGTAGAATAACGTATGTTCTGATGCAATCCCTGGTGTTACATGATCTAACGCCTCAGTCATCTCAATCAATGACTTCATTGTGTTATATGGAAGAACTAATCCTAAGTCACCTGGTACAGCTTCTTTTAACGTTGGATCAACAAATCCTTCTTTCAAACGTTTCTCAGTCGTACGACGCCCTCTTAAAATATCACCATATTTTTGAACAATAATCGATCCATTTGACAATTTATTTGCTAAATGAGATACCTCATGTGCAAACTCATTTGGTTGATCAAACGGCTCTTCAAACGTATGTGATACTAATAAAGCAAAGTTCGTATTCTTACTTCCAAGCTTTGGATCCTTATACGCATGTCCATTTGCCAACATCGTTCCCGAATGATTTTCAACTACAACATGTCCTGAAGGATTTGAACAGAACGTACGAACTACCGTTCCAACACTCGTACGATACATAAACTTTCCTTCATACAAATGCTCATTAATCTCTTGCATAACAATATCAGATGTCTCAACACGAACCCCAATATCCACCTGTAAATTCTTCATTGGAATTCCTTGACTATTCATCACATCTTTTAACCACACAGATCCATCACGACCAGGGGCTAGGAAAACATATTTCGTTTCCATCACTTCACCATTGGCTAATAACACACCTTTTACTTCCCCATCCTCAGTTAAAACCTCTTTAACTTCGGTCTTGAAGTGATAATCTACGCGATCCTTCAATTCCTCATAAATACTCTTTAAAATTTCTAAGTTTTGTTCAGTTCCTAAATGACGAACCTTCGCACGTAATAGCTTCAGTCCAACTGCATAACCACGCTTCTCAATCTCACGTACTTTATCAGTCGTTGGATCCGTAATATCAGTCGTTGCCCCATGCTCTAAGTTAATTCCATCCACATAATCAATTAAATCTTCAACCACTGAATTTGATAAATAATCTGTCATCCATCCACCAAACTCATGTGTAATATTAAACTTTCCATCTGAATAAGCACCTGCTCCACCAAACCCATTCGTAATTGAACAAGCTGGCATACATCCCACATGATCCTTAATCACTGGACATTTCTTAATTTTATGTTCAAGAATTGGACATCTTCTCTTGTAAATATCTAATCCTTTATCGACTAATGCTACTTTTAAATTTTCATTTTTCTTAGATAACTCATACGCTGCAAAAATTCCTGCAGGCCCTGCACCAACAATAACCACATCATACTTACTCATCAATTTCTCAGCTCTCCTTCTAACTAATCTGGTATATACCAAACAAAAAGCACTCTATGCGAACATAGAGTGCTATACGTTTAAAATATATATTAAATTTATCAATTTAGTTTCCAAATTAGTCATCTTCATTTTTAAGTCACCTTTGAAAATAGGATTTAACATTTACATTATACCAAAAAACTCTATCAACACAACCCCTACTTTGAAAAAATATTAAATTGATTGCGACCATTCTTCTTACTTTTATAAAGAGCCTGGTCTGCCTCATGATATAACATCTCCATCCCACAATCCTGACCTTCATATATTGTAACACCAATTGAAGCTGTAACCTTTAAATCCTCACTATAATCAAACATCTCCTCTTGAATAGCCTCTAAAACCGTACAAACCTTAGCAATATCATCCATCATCAGACAAAGTACAAACTCATCTCCACCTAATCGACAAATAATATCACCTTTTCTTGTACAACTCTTAATCGTATAGGCCACATGCTCAATTACCTTGTCTCCAATCAAATGGCCATACGTATCATTAATCGATTTAAAATAATCAATATCAAAAATGATAAAAGCAAAGTGTTGACGCCTCTTCAAAACCTTATTCATCTCATTTTCATATCCCACTCGATTTAAAAGACCTGTTGCATAATCTGTATACTTCAAATACTCCGTCTTCTTATCCATATACCTTTGACGATATAACACACCAATAACACCCATCGTTACAATAAAAACCCCCAATAAAAGAAGCCGTTGTTGCTGCATCGAATAAAGGTTATCACGAAGCTTTGACATCTCATACAAATACATCTCAGTCGCTAACAAAGTTGAATACTTATCATCTAAAAAATCGCGCTTGCTAATCGCATCAAATAAATTCTTATAAAATGGATCATCCTGCACTAATAAAGAAAACGTATATTTGCCCATTTTCCCTTTTTGATACAACTCATACTGCTCAAAATAATCCAAATAAACAGGATCCATCACCAAATATTGAATCTCATGATCCAACGACTCAATTAAATGAGTAAGCGTACTATCAATGACAAATCCCCTTGAATTTAAATGATTAAAATTCAAAAAACCCTGACTATAAACAATCGGACCTAAAATACTCCCAATCTTAACAGAGCTATTCTTACTAATTTCATCGTGAATCAACAACTGATCGTAATTCGCATATGCATTAAGCTGTCCTTGATAAACATCATATCCATCACTAACAAAATCAAAATTAAAAACGGGTAAAATATCAATCTCACCACTATCATATAAACCCTTTAACTCCTCATACTCACCAAAAACAAACTCAAACTCCATACCAAAATTCGTCTTGATCTGCTTCACAATATAATCAAGCAAACCACCAACAGACTCACCATTTTGATACATAAACGGAGCTACATCATAAACACCAACTCGCATCATAGGCTTATCATAAAACAACCACTCATGCGTCTTCTTATCAATATCATACAACTTACTATTCAGTGAATTTTGATGATTCATAAATGTATCCGCATACTCCTCAACCGTCTGCATTCGTGCCATGACCTTATTCAAAATCGAAATTAAATTGCGTTTATCCGAAACAAAATACCAAGCTGAACCACTATACTCAGACACCTTCACCTCACGCAACTCATTCACTGCACTCTGATACATAAACAAATCACCTGGCACAAAAATACAATCAACCTCACCCATATCAAGCGCCTCATACAATCTAATATAATTCGGATACTCCACAAAGGAATCTAAATACTTTCCAATATTAGAATCATTATAAACAACCCCGACCCTTTTCCCCGTTATTTCGTCTAAACTCTTTATATCACTAGATGAATTTACAAAAAAAGTATACTCAAACTCATGAATCGGACTACTATAAAATAAATTCCCGTAATCATCTAACCTACCCGAAATCATCACATCCACAATTCCAAAATCAATAACATCCCTATTCTGCTTCACCTCAGTCACAGGTACCGAATACAAATACTTATCCGTGGCTACATTAAATTCCTGGGAAATATCAGTCACCACACCCTTTAAAGAACTAGAAAAATACGAATAATTCAAAGGTGTAATCGAAGCTGGATATCCTATAATATATTTAATTTGAGTAGAATTTTCCAACCAAATTTCTTCATTTTCAGACAAACTCACTGATGTTACCACATCAGTTGCTAGAACATCCATACAACCCAAGAATAACAAAACAAATAAAACAATAACCTTCTTCATCTCATAACCCCTATTATGAATACGTTTTAATTATATTATAAAATTTTCCATACAGTACAACAAGACCTAATGAAAAAAAGAAGGTATTATCCCTTCTTTTTTTCCAACCACTCTTTAATTTTCACTAAATCTTCTTCACAAATGCCATGTAAATCATAGCATTTATCCAAAGAATAAATATAAAACCTATAAAAACCTCTAATAAATTCAACATCCTCAAAAGCACTAATATCAGAACTATTAATCACACAATTTGGAATAACTAGAGCATTCTCCTTAAACACATAAGAAACCCCACAATAATAATGCTTATGAATCGTAGGAACTAATAGCAAAACAATAGATACCACAAAGATAGGTAAATTTACTAACGCAAGAACAAATAAATAATATCCAAAAGACTGCTCATCTAACATCAACCTTACATACTGGGCAACAAAATAAAAATTAACAATTAAAAGTAAAATTCCAAAATAAATAAACTTTCTTTTCGATCTAGCAATACTAACTACATTGGGTTTAATGCTAAACTCAGACATCATATCACCTATTTTTGTTCATTACTATAAGTAATTGCCGCATTAATAAACTCACGGAATAAAGGTTGTGGACGTTGAGGACGAGATAAGAATTCCGGATGGAATTGTCCAGCAACAAACCAACGATGTTCAGGAATCTCAATAATCTCAACTAACCCAGTTTGAGGATTAATACCAGAGAACACTAACCCAGCATCCTCTAAAATAGCCTTATACTGATTATTAAACTCATAACGATGACGGTGACGCTCCTTAACATTTACAGACTGATAAGCCTCAAATGCCTTAGTCCCTTCAGTTACTCTACAATCATATAACCCTAAACGTAAAGTACCTCCCATCTCAATCCCTTCATATTGATCTGGTAAATAATCAAATAAAGCATAAGCAGCTTTCTCATCAAACTCAGTCGAATTAGCTCCTTCTAATTTAGCAACATGACGAGCATACTCAATTGCAGCAATTTGCATCCCTAAACAAATTCCGAAATAAGGTACATTATTTTCACGAGCAAACTGACATGCTAAAATCTTACCTTCAACACCGCGATTTCCAAATCCACCAGGAACTAAAATACCATCAACATCAGCAAAGATTTCAGCAACAGACTCCTCAGTCACTTTCTCAGAATCTACCCATTTAATCTTAACCTTCTTACCATAATGATATCCGGCATGTTTTAACGCCTCAACCACTGATAAATAAGCATCTGGCAATGCTACATATTTACCAACTAACGCGATATTTACATCGCCTTCTAAATAACGCACAACATTAATTAACTCTTCCCATTCAGACATATCAGCCTCAGGAACCTCGATTCCGAAATGTTTACAAACATAATCATCTAACCCTTGAGCCTTTAAGTGCATTGGCACTTCATATAAAATTTCTGCATCAATACACTGTACAACAGCTTCCTTAGGAACATTACAGAATGAAGAAATCTTCTCTTTAACATGATCTTCAATATCAACTTCTGTACGTAAAACAATCACATCAGGTTGAATTCCTAAAGATAATAATTCTTTTACACTATGTTGCGTTGGCTTAGTTTTAATTTCACCTGCAACCTTTAAGAAAGGTACTAGAGTATTATGAATATATAAAGTATTATGATATCCAAAATCTTTACGGGCTTGTCTAATAGCCTCTAAAAAAGGTAAAGATTCAATATCACCAACTGTTCCACCAATCTCAGTAATAATAACATCTGCACCACTATCCTGTGCTGCAGCAAGTAGCTTAGACTTAATTTCATTAGTAATATGTGGAATTACTTGCACAGTTGCTCCTAAATACTCACCACGGCGCTCCTTTTCAATTACGTTTGAATAAACACGCCCTGTAGTAATATTTGAGTTTTGTGATAAATTTTCATCAATAAAACGCTCATAATGACCTAAATCTAAATCAGTCTCCGCTCCATCATCCGTTACAAATACTTCACCATGTTGGTATGGACTCATAGTTCCTGGATCAACATTAATATACGGATCAAATTTTTGCATAAAAACTTTTAAACCTCTATTTTTTAATAAACGCCCAAGAGAAGATGCCGTAATTCCTTTTCCTAAAGATGAAACAACTCCTCCTGTAACAAATATATATTTTGTCATATTAAAATCCTCCTGTACTCAATTTCCTACATAAAAAAAATAAGCCCTCCACTAGTGGAGAGCTATGCATCTATTTTTAAGGCTCTTGACTATATTATCAGAAAAAAAATAATAATACAACATTAAAAATAAAATATATCTAAATAATAATATATTCTAACTATAAAAATTCACGTAAAGATCATTGAAAGAAATGTTTTTTCTTCATTACTCTTCTGAATCCCTGTTCTTCATTTCCTGATTTTTCGCACAAAAAAAGCACTCTTTCGAGTGCACTATTCGCTATTGGAGCGGGTGAAGA
>NZ_CALIOS010000078.1:0-7599 GCF_938044715.1 uncultured Turicibacter sp. | reverse complement strand
TCTGTCACTGGACATCCGTCTCCATCAATTAATATTTTCAAAATTCCACATCCTTTTTAACGTCGTTTTTTATCCGATGATTGATTTATCTTTTTATTTCCTCATTGTACGTCATTTCACTCAAATCTCAAAATATATTTGCATTTTTTGTTAATTTTTTCTTTATCTTAAGTTATAATATTGGTTATTAATTAGTATCCCTGTTTCTTTTATTTTTATCTCATTTTAGGAGGATCCTTATGTCAATTAAAGTGATTACAGATAGTACATCTTACATTCCAAAGGAAATTCAAGAAGATTTAGATCTTTCAATTGTCTCGCTCAATATTATTGTTAAAGGAACTAGTGAACGTGAATTGGATGTCAACTTAGACCAATTTTATAGCCACCTAAAAGAGCTCAATGAAATTCCAACCTCTTCTCAACCCACACCTGATGAAATGTTAGAAACATTTGAGTCATTGGTTCGTAACGGGCACGATATTTTCGGAGTTTTCTTATCTTCTGAGATGAGCGGTACCTTCTCAAATGCCCATATGATTCGTGACTTAGTGCTTGAGAAATACCCTACTGCCAATATTCAGCTGTTTGACTCAATGACTAATTGCATGCAAATGGGTTATATTGCAATAGAAGCGGCAAAAGCAGCAAAAGCAGGGGCTTCAATGGATGAAGTCATCGAAGTTGCGACACAAGTGAAAGAGCACAGTCGTTTCTTATTTACGCCTGAAACACTTGATTACTTAAAAAAAGGCGGACGTATTGGAGGGGCTTCAGCTCTATTAGGGAATATTTTCCAAATAAAACCAATTTTAACAGTCGAAGACGGGAAAACAACTGTCTATACAAAAGTTCGAACGAAGAAAAAAGCGATTCAAACCTTTATCGATAAGTTTAAAGAAGATTTAACGTCTCGCGAGCTTGGAGGCGTTATTGTTCATCATATTAACAATGAAGAGGATGGATTTCTTCTCGCTCAAAAACTTGAAGAAGAGTTAAAACAACCGGTGGGATTACAATCTATTGGACCTGTCATTGGATGTCATGTTGGACCTGGAAGTATTGGGATCGCCTATTATACAAAATAAAACTTGCCCACGCTTTAGTGAAATGATATAATTCAAAAGTTATGGAAAAATAAAGATTGCGAAGTGAGATTAAGTTATGAAAAGTTCAGCTATTGAAAAGCGTATTGTTAAAATCGATCATGTGATTGCTGCGATGAATGTCGCTAAAAAATATCTTTCAAATCATGAAGAAATCCAAAATGTTATTTTAGAATTAAATCGTGAACGTCAATTATTAGTCAATGATTTATATCGCGATGATTTAATTGCTTATGAAAATATTCGTGAAGAATTAGAAGATATCGTCGGATTTGAATTAGATGCAGAAGGACAAAAAGACTTACTAGAAAAAATTAAAGAAGCTTTTGGACGTCAAGCTGCGACGGATGGAAAAACATCAACAGGATTAAATGCTTGGTTAAAGAAATTAAACGTGGAGTATACTTGGCAAAACAACGACGACTCAGATTGGGCAACATTAGTGGTTACAGGACTTGGTATCTTTAAAAAATAAATGAAAACCTTAAGGGCTTCCTTAAGGTTTTTTTGTTAACCATAATCTAAAAATTTTCCATTTTGACTCATTCTAATTTTTTACTATTAATGGTTTAAACTTACATTTTCTTTCATTTTAAGTTATAATAGAAATCGGAGTGTCGAAAAAAATTGGATTTTGATAAGTAAAAAAGGAGGCCAATATGGAAACTATTCAAACAATGGGAAACTCGATTTTAGATGGATTAAATAATTTGATTAGTGCTGGTAACACGTATATCGGAAGCTATCTGTTAATTGTCCTACTGTTAATCGCTGGTTTCTACTTTAGCTTTAGAACAGGATTTGTTCAATTTAGAATGATGAAAGAGATGATTCGACTTCTAGGGGATGGAGTTGGAAAATCTAATAAAAATGAAGATAAAATCTCATCTTTCCAAGCCTTTTGTATTAGTACCGCTTCTCGCGTTGGAACTGGAAACATTGCTGGCGTTGCCCTTGCAATTGCAGTCGGTGGACCAGGTGCTGTCTTTTGGATGTGGATCATTGCTTTAATCGGAGGAGCTTCAAGTTTCATTGAAAGTACCTTAGCTCAAATTTATAAAGTAAAAGATGAAAATGGGGCGTATCGTGGAGGTCCTGCTTACTACATTGAAAAAGGATTAAACAAACGTTGGTTGGGTCTTATCTTCTCTGTTTTAATTACTATTACCTTCGGATTTGTCTTTAATGCCGTACAAGCTAACACGATTTCTGAAGCCTTCCAAACAGCCTTTGGAATGGACAAACTAGTGATGGGACTTTTATTAGCAGCTGTGAGTGCTTTAATTATTTTTGGTGGTGTTCACCGTATTGCTAAAGTTTCAGAGGTAATCGTTCCTATTTTAGCAGTGGCTTATGTTTTAGTAGCCATTGTAGTGATTATCTTAAATATTAAAGAAATCCCTCATGTTTTTAACTTAATTATCTCAAATGCATTTGACTTCTCTTCATTTGCATCAGGAGCCTTTGGTGTGATGTTCATTCAAGGGGTAAAACGCGGTTTATTTTCAAATGAAGCTGGAATGGGGAGTGCGCCAAATGCAGCTGCAACAGCTGAAGTCACTCATCCGGTTAAACAAGGGTTAATTCAGACATTAGGTGTTTTTACCGACACGATTTTAATTTGTAGCTGTACCGCTTTTGTTATTTTATTATCCGGTTCATATACAGATTCTTCCTTAACAGGAATTCAATTAACGCAACATGCCTTAACTTCACAAATTGGAGCTTTTGGTAACTACTTTATTGCCTTCTGTATTTTATTATTTGCTTTTAGTTCAATTATTGGAAACTACTATTATGGAGAATCAAATATTGAATTTATGAGTACGAAGAAAACTTATTTAATTGCTTACCGTATTATTGTAGTGGCAATGATTATCTTCGGATCATTAACGAAAGTAGCGATTGTGTGGGACTTAGCTGACTTATTCATGTCATTTATGGCTATTGTAAACCTCATCGCTATCATATTACTTGGACACTTCGCTATTAAAGCATTGAAAGACTATACAGAACAAAAGAAACAAGGAATTAAAGAACCTATCTTCAAAGCTTCTAATATTAAAGGCTTAACAAATGTGGATGAATGGCAAGACTAAAAAAGAACGTGATTAAATTCACGTCTTTTTTTTAGATTTGATATTGTTTTAAAACTTGCACTAGTCTAGCTCCGTTAATCATTTTGGTATTAAACTGAGGAATTTCAACTACTTGATTCATACTCTCAAGCATAATGTTATAGGCTAATGGTCCGATTACACAACGCCCAATAAAAGGAGAATAGCTTTGTAAATGAACAGCCATATACGGACGCATTCGTCTCATATCATTTAATTGACGTTCTAGCCACTGATTCATTTTAGGTGTCAATTCTTCTCCACTCTTTGGCTGATGAGTACTTACATAGAGTTGAAGTCTTGACCCATGTTTAATCAATGGTAAAATAAATCGATCACTGACGACTTTTTCTAAATTAGTCGCTTTAAGAGGCGTCACAACCCCAAATAATAACCCTTGTGATTTTAGCAAATCAAATGTTTCAAAAATCTGATGATATAAGCCTGGATTCACCTGCTCTTTCATCTCATTCGCTTCCCCTTCAAGCACGATCATCGGCAACACATTCCCGAGATTGACAAGGCGCTGGCAACGCTCTGTGTTCATTGATGTCCCATTCGTAAATACAATAAACTCAACATCTGAATATTTCTCATACAACTTTAACAACCCATCATTTAAAACAGGGTCTCCCCCACTTAAAATAATCAAATGAATTCCAATTTCTTTTGCTTCGAAGACTAATCGATCAATTTCACTTAATGGCATCGAGAACGAGTGGTCATGAGGGTAGTAACAATCCTTACAGTTTAATTGACAGTCCATTCCAATATCAAGCATCAATGCATACGGAATTTGAACTTGATATTTTTGACTTGCCTGTTCTCGCTTATTGATGCCTTCCCATGCTTCTTTAACCGCGATATTTTGTAAAAAGTGGTTTAATACATTTTTATGCGTATTATACACCATATTTTTAATATACCGTTTAATCGAAGGATGGCTATCATAATACGATTTTATTTCTTTAACGGTTTGTTGAATTTGAGGATCAGTAATGAAATTTTGCGACATCTCATATAGTTTATCTATCCCATTTTCAGGATCCTCTTTTAAAACTTCGACAATATTAGCCACAATAAAATTTGTCGGCAATAAATTCATATTATTTAAAAAATTTAGCATGATTTCACCTCATTTTTTCTTACGTTGGTGACCTAGACTCTCTCTTAATTATATTGTCGAAACAAATAAAACATGACCTATATTTTTATGGATTTAATAAAAATTGACATTATGGTAGTCGACATCTACTTCAACTGGCTGCGTTTTATTATTCAGAAGGAGATCCTTTAAATATTCATACACATACTGTCTAGCCTCTGACTCTTGGACCTCAAAAAAGATAAACACAAAACGAAGTCGCCTGCCATTTATCTTTTGGACATCGTAAGACACCCCTGCTTTAAACGGATTGACGGCCACGACATAATTAATTTCCTCTTGATTATCACTTAATGAAGCTAAATGATGAGCAACAATACAGGCTTCATTAATGCCGAACCAATGATGATATAAATCATTCACCAAATTGGCACTTTCTCCATCTTGATAATATTGAATAGCTTTTGCATTTCTTGCAAATTTTTCAATAGAAGAGGTCTTATGATTTAAAATGACCACTTGTATGGTTTTAATATTCATCGTCTCTCTCCCTCCTCTTTTTAAACCGGCCCCCATCAACTTATTATATGAGCCATTATAAAAAGTGTTCGCTATAGCGAACACTTTTTATGAGACAACAGAAATAAAGTCAAATTTCATCACATCAAACAAACCTTTATCTGTTAATTTAATTGCCGGAATAACTGGTAGCGTTAAAAACGAAAGCGTCAAAAAAGGATTAAAATCAAGACTTGGTGCAATCATTTCAATGGCTTCATGTAATAATTTTAATTCTTCAATGACATCACATGCGGCGCGATTGGTAATTAAACCACCAATTTCTAGTGTTAAAGAAGCTAATACTTTTCCTTCACAAACCACGATAATGCCTCCACCCATTTGTTGCAATTGTCTTGATGCAAAGAGCATCTCTTCATCATTTGTCCCACATACAATTAAATTATGTGAATCGTGTGAAATGGTCGTGGCAATGGCACCTTTTTTTAACTTTAAGCCTTTGAGCACTCCCAGTCCAATGTTATTCGTCAAATGATGACGTTCAATCACCGCCACTTTTAATAAATCACGTTCCACATCGGAATGAACTTCATCCGTCACTCCTAATTCTTGTAAGTTAAAACACTGATGAATCGTTTCTAATTTATTTGGAATTAGCTCAATCACATTTAATATTTCTTTATCACGGCACGAAATTTTGAACGACTCAAATGTTAACGTTGGTAATTTTACCGTGTTTTCAAACGTCTTAGTTATTTTTGAGTTCCTATTCTCTCCTACCTCTAAAACACCTTGATGAACGACACGAATCCCTTTTTTGTAAACCGAATGAATGTTAAATGAATCTAGATCATCTAAGATAATAAAATCGGCTATAAATCCAGGGGCAATGGCACCATATCCGTCTAGTTTATAACACTCCGCTGTATTTAAGGTACACATTTGAATGGCTGTTTCAATTTTTAAACCATGTTTAACCGCTACTTTAATGGAGTGATCAATACTTCCTTCTGTCATTAAATCATCAATATGTTTATCATCGGTACAAAAACAAATACGTCGGCTGTTGGCGATGCTTGCCACTGAAATTAATTTTTCTAAATTTTTAGCCACACTTCCTTCGCGCATTAACACATACATCCCACGACGTAAACGATCAATCACTTCCTCAGCTGTGTGACATTCATGATCCGTCGTAATTCCTGCTGTGACATAAGCATTGAGCGTCTTTAAATCAAAACTTGCGCCATGCCCATCGACCGTTAAGCCACGCTTTCTCGCATCCATAATTTTTTGAATCATGTCATCCTCTCCATGGATAACAGCTGGAAAATTCATCACTTCCGCTAATCCAAGAACACGGTGATGAGCGTATAAAGGAGCTAAGTCTTTCGCATAAAGATTGGCTCCTGAATTTTCAAATCCCGTCGCCGGAACACAAGAAGGAAGCATCACATACATATCAAACGGAATGTCCTCGCTCAATTTAATCATCAATTCAATCCCCTCAACCCCTAGCACGTTCGCTATTTCATGTGGGTCCGTAATCATCGATGTAATCCCATGCTTTAATGCTTCCTTATAATATTCACAAGGTGTCACAAGCGATGACTCAATATGAGCATGCGCATCAATTAATCCAGGACAGATAAACTTCCCACTTCCATCCACTTCACAATTTCCTTGATATTCGCCAATTCCAACGATATGGCCCTCGTGGATGGCGACATCAGCAACAAATCGATCATTTTGAAACACATCAATAATCGTAATATTTTTGATTACCAAATCACATCTGATTTGATGACTAGCTGCTTTAATTTGATTCACTAATTGAACTTTCCTCATCATCTCACCTCTAGAAGTTTTCTTACTAGTTAACCATATGTGATAAAAATTGTCTAGTATTTTGTCTCATTTTCACAATGATTCGACAAACCAGCTTCCTGAATTACCTCATTATTGGTATGTCATCCTCTTTTTGTTATAATAGAAAGAAAGCTAGATAATCGGAGGTTTTTTATGAAGCGTTACTTGACACCACTCATCTTACTCTGCCTGTTTCCTCTATCACTTTTACTCATCTTCATGGCCAAATCTAACCCTACCACGCTCACAGCACTCTACTCTGAACGGTTTAATCAATGGGTCGTTGAAAAATTAAGCCAGCTAACTGGAATACTTCCTTTTTCGTTATTTGAATGGCTCATTTATTTTTTAATCCTAATGATTCTTGGATACTTTGATCTAACGTTGTATCAAGTGGCAAAGTATCCAAAAACTTGGTGGTCCATCATCGGGCGCTTTTTCCTTCATCTTTTAAGTTTTGCCAGTTTATTATACTTTTTATTCACGATTTTATGGGGGCTCAACTACTATAAAACACCCCTAGAAGAAACCTTACAGTTAAACTTGAGCCCTCGGTCAGTCGAAGAATTAGCTCTCCTTTATGATTATCTCATCAATCAAACGAATGAAACTAGAACTCAAGTGTTCGAAAATGAAGACGGTGTCTTTACAATTAACGAAACTGTCTCAGAAATTTTTAAGCGCGCACCGCTTGGCTATGCAACAGCTGCAACAACTTATCCTTTTTTAGGTGGGGATTACGGGCTTCCCAAAGCAGTCTTTCTCTCAGATTTAATGTCTTATACAAACATTACAGGAATTTATTCTCCCTTTACGGCAGAAGCCAATGTCAACGTTTCAGTTCCAAAGAGCACCCTTTTATTTACCACAATGCATGAAATGG
>NZ_CALIOS010000077.1:0-7575 GCF_938044715.1 uncultured Turicibacter sp. | reverse complement strand
TTAGCAGAGACCTGTGTTTTTGATAAACAGTCGCCTGGGCCTATTCACTGCGGCTTGCTTTCACAAGCACCCCTTCTCCCGAAGTTACGGGGTCATTTTGCCGAGTTCCTTAACAAGAGTTCTCTCGCTCATCTTAGGATTCTCTCCTCGCCTACCTGTGTCGGTTATCGGTACGGGCACTTACTAAATTAACCCTAGAAGCTTTTCTTGGAAGCGTGACATCAGTTGACTTCGCCATACGGCTTCGGCATCACAGCTCAATGTTATGCCATGCGGATTTGCCTACATGACCACCTCACTGCTTACACGTGAATCCATTAACACGCTCAACTTAGCCTTCTCCGTCACTCCATCAGTTTAATAAGTGGTACAGGAATATCAACCTGTTGTCCATCGGCTACGCCTTTCGGCCTCACCTTAGGTCCCGACTTACCCAGGGCGGACGAGCCTTCCCCTGGAAACCTTAGGCTTTCGATGGATAGGATTCTCACCTATCTTTCGCTACTCACACCGGCATTCTCACTTCTAACCGCTCCACAGCTCCTTCCGGTACTGCTTCTCCGCTGTTAGAACGCTCTCCTACCACTGACACCTAAGTGTCAATCCGCAGCTTCGGCGGTCCGTTTAGCCCCGGTACATTTTCGGCGCAGAGTCACTCGACTAGTGAGCTATTACGCACTCTTTAAAGGATGGCTGCTTCTAAGCCAACCTCCTAGTTGTCTGTGCATCTCCACATCCTTTTCCACTTAACGGACACTTGGGGGCCTTAGCTGGCGGTCTGGGCTCTTTCCCTTTTGACCATGGACCTTATCACCCACAGTCTGACTCCCGATGATATCTATCTGGCATTCGGAGTTTGATTGAGATCAGTACCCCGAGGTGGGGCCATCACCCATTCAGTGCTCTACCTCCAGTAGACTTGCCATCGAGGCTAGCCCTAAAGCTATTTCGGAGAGAACCAGCTATATCCGTGTTCGATTGGAATTTCACCCCTAGCCACAAGTCATCCAAGCACTTTTCAACGTGCCCTGGTTCGGCCCTCCAGTCAGTGTTACCTGACCTTCAGCCTGCTCATGGCTAGCTCACACGGTTTCGGGTCTACAACATCGTACTCTTCGCCCTATTCAGACTCGCTTTCGCTACGGCTCCGCATCTTCTGCTTAACCTCGCACGATATCGTAACTCGCCGGTTCATTCTACAAAAGGCACGCCATCACCCATTAACGGGCTCTGACTATTTGTAGGCACACGGTTTCAGGTTCTCTTTCACTCCCCTTCCGGGGTTCTTTTCACCTTTCCCTCACGGTACTGGTTCACTATCGGTCACTAGGTAGTATTTAGCCTTACGAGATGGTCCTCGTTGATTCCGACGGGATTCCACGTGTCCCGCCGTACTCAGGATTCCTTCCATGCATTTCACAATTTCACCTACGGGACTCTCACCCTCTCCGGTTGGCCTTCCCAGACCACTCGGCTATCATGATTTGTCAATTATGAAGGTCCTACAACCCCGGCTAGTGCCGGTTTGGGCTCTTCCCACTTCGCTCGCCGCTACTACGGGAATCGATTTTTCTTTCTTTTCCTCCAGGTACTTAGATGTTTCAGTTCCCTGGGTCTGTCTCCTATATGGCTATGTATTCACCATATGGTGCTAGCGTATAACCACTAGCGGGTTTCCCCATTCGGATATCCCCGGATCAAAGCTCACTTACAGCTCCCCGAGGCGTTTCGCCGTTTGTCGCGTCCTTCTTCGACTCCTAGTGCCAAGGCATCCTCCGTGCGCCCTTATTCACTTAACCTATAAAAAATAATTCTTTATTTTTTTCTTCTGTTTGAAGATATCTAGTTTTCAAAGATCAACTTTTGGTGGAGACTAGGGGGATCGAACCCCTGACCTCCTGCGTGCAAGGCAGGCGCTCTCCCAGCTGAGCTAAGTCCCCTGGGTATTTAATTAATGGTCGGGAAGACAGGATTCGAACCTGCGACCCCCTGGTCCCAAACCAGGTGCTCTACCAAGCTGAGCCACTTCCCGTTTTTATGGCGCGCCCAAGAGGAGTCGAACCCCTAACCTTTTGATCCGTAGTCAAACGCTCTATCCAATTGAGCTATGGGCGCTTATTTACTTTTGTTGCTTACCGTGTTATTTGGTACTCACTTATAATACACTACTTGTCGAACTATGTCAATCATTATTTAATAAAAAATTCTAACTAATGTTATTTTAGCACTACACTAGTTATTTTTCCCTGTTTTTATCTATTTATACATTCTTTTAATAGTTTTTAAATAACTCAGTTTCATCGATAAAATCAATCTAGTGTTCAACCAATTTATTTACTTCTTCACATGTATTGTACTCAAAAAATTAATCTTATCTAATCACTTAATCAATTCTATGATTAACATTAATCCTAATATTTCATACACATTTGCTTTCGAAATTTCAAACCCTGACATATTTTTTTCATTTCCATTCCTCCCTTTCACTCAATATATATAGCAAACCTTTATTTTAGGTGTGGGAGCTTTTCAAATTAATCCATTGTTAAAAAAATAAAAAAGGCATGCCTAGTGACATACCTTTATCATCAATAAGAATCGATATTAATTCTTATTTTTTTTCTATTCTTTGATCCCGCTGCATATGCAATTGTGCGAATCGCATTTGCTGTTTTACCTTGTTTACCGATAACACGTCCTATATCTTCCTTATTAACCATAACTTGAAAGAGAATGTATTCATCTTCACTAGGAAACTCTTTTATACGTAGATCTTCTTGATGTTGAATGAGCGGGCGAATCAAATTTTCAATTAATGAAATATAGTTCACCGATGCTTCCATAATTATTTAGCGTATTTTTCGTTGTGGAATTTTGTTAAGATTCCTTCAGCTGAGAATAAAGCACGAACTGTATCAGTTGGTTGAGCTCCGTTACGTAACCATTTCATTGCTAATTCTTCATCGATTGAAACGATAGCTGGTTGAGCAACTGGATTGTAAGTTCCGATTACTTCGATGAAACGTCCGTCACGTGGACTAGTTGATGTAGATGCTACGATACGGTAGAAAGGTTTTTTCTTAGAACCCATACGAGTTAAACGTAATTTTACCATTATATATTCCTCCAATTATTTTCAAAATTATACTGTTAAGTATTTTTCCTTAACACGACAATTCAAATTATAGCAAGAACAAAAAAAAGTGTCAAGCATTTTTACTTAACACTTTAATTTTATTTTATTGCATCTAATCCCTCAGGTCCTACTTCTACTTTTTGTACTCCGTGAAGGTTTTTGATTTTACTGACAATATTATCTTTTTGTGATTCATTAACATAAAGACAAACATAGTTCATTTTTTTAGAGATATAGACAACATGTCCAAACTGAGACATCTTTTGTTGAACACTCGACTTTTTCGTATAAACAATAATCTGAATGCGTCTTTGATCCAATGATTTCTCCTCCTAAAAGTATTAATGTGAACAACTCCCACCACTACATCCACAAGAAGAACCTTTTTTAGGGTAGTCTACTTTAATCGAATTTTCCATATATACAGCGATCTGATTTAAAATCTCTTGGATTTCTTTTTCACAATTTTTAAATTCCTTTATGACTGTATGTTGAAATAAACTTGATTTAGCATCTATGAGTTGTTGTGTAACCTCTTTATAATCAGGATGATGTTTAGAACCATAGCGTTGAACATCTTCATATGCCGATTTTGCTTTTTCAAATTTTGAAACTAAAGTTTTAATTTCAGGGCTTTTATCTATTTCATGTTGTAGTTCTTTATATCTTTTACTTACTGGTAGTGAGATAATTTCTTCCACTAACAGTTCAGATAATTCAAGATATTCACTAGTATTTAACATTTTTCATCACCTTCCTAATTATATCATAACCAAATTCAGATGACTAATCATTTTACTTACTAGAGAACATCTTCAACATCAGTTGTGCAAAGTTAAGTTGTTGTTCAAATTTTTGTAAACGCGAAGGCGTTGCTTGTTTTTTTAACGTTTCAATTTCGTTCACAAAGTCTTGATATCTTTCAGGATTTCTGTTTAATTCTTTATACCAGAATGGATACATTCTAATATAGTCTCTTTGTTCAATATTATTAACAATTTGATACATTACGTCCATATTCCATCACCTAATCATCAAATTTTGAGAATAAACCAGGGAATGATTGTTTTTGACTAGCTGCTGCTCCTAATCCTGCAGCCGTACCGGCTCCCTTACCACCTTGCATCGTTTGGAAAAGTTGAATAAATTTCTGTACGGTCGTCATGGTTTGTTGA
Organism: uncultured Turicibacter sp.; assembly: GCF_938044715.1. NCBI lineage: Bacteria > Bacillati > Bacillota > Erysipelotrichia > Erysipelotrichales > Turicibacteraceae > Turicibacter > uncultured Turicibacter sp. Next base: position 3,264 of record NZ_CALIOS010000077.1, on the reverse strand, counting down.
ACTTTATTCATATCCATTTTTTGAAGATACTGAAATGCTTGAGCCATCATTTCTGTCCCCGATAGTGTTGCAGAGCTACTATTAGATGTAGTTGTTGATTTCGTTTCACTTTTTGTCTTATCCGTAGCTGGCGCGCTTTGATTACTTTCTTGTGTAACTTCTTTGTATTTTTCCCATTGGCTATCATCTTCTCCATACAAGTACCATTCCTCATAGATTGACTGCCATGTTGCTTTTCCACTTCGAACATCATTTTTTAATCCAGGATATTTACGTACGAAGCTTTTAAATTCATCTAATTGACTGTCCACTTTCTCTCACCTCGCTACAATTAGTCACTATATTATAGGCAATGTCCACCCCATTGGTGACTAATTTTCCTAATTTATATGAACAATCGCCTTTATCTTTTCTATTATATGAAAAAAAGTCTCAGTATGTGACTGAGACTTAGACTATTTAAAGGGAATAATATTTGTTTTTAATAATTCGGTAACGGTTGCATTACTTTTCTCAGTTTTCAATTTTGAGAGCATTTCAATTCTAACATTTAGATAAACACCGATAGTGAAGAACAATACCATTAAACTAGTTCCTCCATAACTAATAAACGGAAGCGTCACCCCGGTTAGTGGAATGGTTCCACTAGCTCCCCCTAAATTAATAACCGGCTGTAATAAAAAAATGGCACCGACACCGATACAAACTAAAGAACCAAATAAATCCTTACATTTAAACGCGGTTAAGAAACAGCGAGCTACAATGACTAAATACGCCACCATGATTAATAAAATTGTAACAACTCCCAACTCTTCAATTAAAATCGTACTGATCATATCGGTATGGGGCTCGATTACATAACCATATTTTTGTGTACTATTACCAATCCCTACTCCAAACAATCCTCCAAGTGCAATGGCCGTGTACCCCATGACATTTTGAAGTCCATTATCATGATTAAATGGATCCCACCAAATATAAAATCGATCCATCTGATAATCCTTTAAACTTAGAATTAATGGAATAATAATTAATAAAGCCATCCCAATAAGTGTCATAATGACTTTAAAATCAATTCCACTACACATAAATATAATGACACCAATTCCAAAGATAATCAGAGCTGAACCTAAGTCTGGCTGGATTAAAACTAAGCCTGTACAAAATCCTAAATAAAGTAATACCCTTAAAAAACTATTTGATAAATACTTTATACCATTAACTAAAAATCCTTGGAAATTTTCTATCGTTCCGATATTCTTAAAAGACCTTAGATGATATTTATTTTGTTTGATACTGTATGTAATAAACCATGCTAGAGCCAATATGACACCTAATTTGACAAACTCAGCTGGTTGAATGGATAAAGGACCAATTTTAATCCAACTTCTTACATTGGAAGCTCCTGAACCTTTACCAAATATCAAAGTAAAGATTAAAATCGGAGGACAAAGTACTGTTGCTAAAAAAGCAAAAAATTTCAATACATTATACGGGATTAAGGCTAAGAATATCATTCCAACAATCCCAATAACTCCACTTACTACTGTTTTTTTAACAAAAAACAATGTATCATCCGCTGCTCCATTATAAATTGAAATACTCGTTATGCTATATATCATCAGTAATCCAATTCCAAATAAGGCAAACACAAGAATTAAAACCACTTTATCTAACTTTTGTGCCCGCTCTATCATGGGTTTGAAAGTAAACTTCTTTTTCTGTTTCTTAACTTTACCTTTAAACTTCATATTAGCTCTCCTCTATAATATAGAAAAAAATTCAATGTATTACTATTTTACCATGTTTTAATAGGTAAACCAAACTGATAGTTTTAGGATATTTATAATTTTATCTATCCCTTTGCATGAACCAAGTTCGTCATTTTACGTATAATACAGTGTAATCAGGAATGAAGGAGGGATAAATGATGTACAATTACGGAACAGGAAACAACTATAGTTATGGTGGTTATGCAAGTGGATACGGTTATGGTGGGTATGCACCCGTTGCTTATCCTATGCCGGTTTACAGTACTGGTAGTGGATGTAGTAATAACTTCGCTCTTATTCTCGTCTTATTTATTTTATTAGTAATCATCGGATGTAGTCATGGCTTCGGTGGTGGAAATAATAGCGGTTTTGGATGTGACTGCTAATTGAAAATCCCTTGTAAACTGATTCATAAATAAGAAGAAAAACGATTAACTATTCTTCTTAAACTACATATGATATATTGAAGTTTCAAACTGAAGGAGGAAATAATAATGTATAATTATGGATATAATTGCTATACACCTTGTGTTCAACAAAGTAGTGGTTGCGGTGGTTTCGCATTCATTCTTGTTTTATTCATCTTATTAGCTATTATTTGTAGCTGTGGTGGATTTGGATTTGGTGGAAACAACTCTTGCGGTTGTTAATTAAAGTAGCAAATTTATTTGAAGGGATCTTCATTAGAAGATCTCTTTTTTCCTTTCTAAAATAATTTTATTTTTTTCATCAATTCATTAACCATTCAGGCACTTTAACGTAATATATATTGAGGTTCAAGAATGAAAGGGGAATATAAAATGTATAATTATGGATATAATAACTACTGTACACCATGTGTACCTGCTTATAATGCTAATGCTGGATTCGGTGCTGGTTGTGGTTGCGGAGGATTTGCATTTATCCTTGTCTTATTCATCTTATTAGCAATTATCTGTGGATGTGGCGGATTCGGGTTTGGCGGAGGATGCTCAAACGATTGTGACTGCTAATAAAAACAGTCGATATTTAGACGGCTCAAATTGAGCCGTTTTTTTATGTATTTTTTCTAGCGATGGGCTTGTTTACAATAACACTTTATTATTTTTTGCGTATTATATACTGAGCCTGATAGAAAAAGGAGGAAATCATGATGTATTACAATGGCGCAGGATACGGCTATCCTCAACCATGTATGCCTGTAGTACCTGTTGCAGGAGGCTATGGTGGTGGTTGTGGTTGCGGATTTGGGGGATGCTTATGTGCATTCATTCTTGTCTTATTTATCCTAATTATTGTCTGTGGTTGCGGTTGCTTTGGATGCGGCAATGGTTGCGGCGGGGGATGCTTTGGATGTTAGTCACTAAATAGCGACTATATAATATAGAAAGCTAAAGTTGAATCTTTAGCTTCTAAATTTAAAAAATTAATAACCAAAATGGTAAAAAAGCGTAATATATATTAAGTCATGAATCTAAGGAGGGATTAGTGATGTGTGTTGAAAGTTGTGGAA
>NZ_CALIOS010000076.1:0-15174 GCF_938044715.1 uncultured Turicibacter sp. | reverse complement strand
CAGAATAACTTAAAGAACAATCTAAATATTTTTCAATAATTAAAAGCAATAATGAAATATTTTACTTTTTATGTATAATATATATTTGTGTTCTACCATTTCCTAAAATTTTCTATTTGATTTTATAGGAAGCCATTGTTAAAATGTCATTTAGGCTATCTATAGCCAAAATTAAATGGAAAATTTATCTTAATTTCACATCTTTTTGAAATTTGTTTCATAAAGATTATTAATTTATGGGGGTTTCAAATGAAAGAATTCATGAAGAAGTATTTTTATAATTTCTATTTTATATGTATCATCTCATCATTTGTTTTAAACTTTTTAATTGAGTCATTTAGTCGCCATTCTGTGGGTGCGGCCTTTCATTATCTAATAGAATCACCTGTTGTATTTGCATACAACTCGGCCATTATCTTATTAACCTTATCGCTCGTTCTTTTAGTACGTCGTAAAATTGCCTTATTCGCTTTAATTTCTATCATTTGGTTAGCGGGTGGAATTACAAACGGGATTGTGTTAAATAATCGTGTGACACCTTTTACGGCAAATGAATTAAAATTAATTTCTTCGACGTTTGATATTTTACAAAAATATTTTACAAAATTCCAAATGGGATTAATCGTTGTTGGAATCGCCCTTGCCGTTATAGGGATTATCGTGACTTTCTTCTTCGCACCTAAATCAAAAGAAAAAGTAAACTACAAAAAGAATTTATCAATCTTTGCCATTGGAATTGCTACGTTTACTTTCATCACAACGAGTGCAATTAAATCAGAAGTTATTGCAACATACTTTGGTAACATTGCCTTTGCTTACTTAGATTATGGGTTCCCATACTGTTTTTCAAATACGTTATTAAATACTGGGATTAAACGCCCACTGACTTATAATGAAGAAAAAGTAAAAGAAATTTTTAACAGTTTAAATGTCGATACAAATGATAACGAATTTGATGACTCAAGTTTAACGGTTAGTACCGATAACAACTTACAGGTTACTCAAAAACAAGCACCAAACATTATCATGTTACAATTAGAATCATTCTTCGATCCAACTTACATGAAAGATCTTGAGTTCTCATCAGATCCAGTTCCTAACTTCAGAAAATTAAAAGAACAATTCTCATCTGGATTCTTAAGTGTTCCGTCTATTGGAGCCGGAACAGCAAACACGGAATTTGAGACCATTTCAGGAATGAACCTTGAATACTTTGGACCTGGAGAGTATCCATACAAAACTATTTTACGTAAAACTACAGCTGAAAGTATCCCTTACGATTTAAAACAAATTGGCTATACCACACATGCCATTCACAATAATAAGGGAACGTTCTATACGCGCCAAAAAGTCTTTAAAATGTTAGGGTTTGATACCTTTACGTCAATTGAATACATGAACATTGAGGAAAGAACACCACTTGGTTGGGCAAAAGATAAATACTTAACACAATCCATCGTAGATGCCTTAAATGCCACTGAAAATCAAGATTATATTTATACGATTTCGGTTCAAGGACATGGGGATTATCCTGATACACCTGTTGAGAATCATTCAACCATCACGTTATCTGGTTTAGATGATCCAGCTCGTTTAACGTCATTTGAATACTTTGTCAACGAAATTCATGAAATGGACCAATTCATTGGAGAGTTAATCAATGCCCTATCGATGATTCCTGAAGATACCGTCCTTGTGATGTATGGCGATCACTTACCAACGCTTGATATTACGGATGAAGAGTTATCAAATGGAGACATCTTCCAAACAGAATATGTCATTTGGAACAACTTCAACTTACCAAAAGAAGATGCAGATATCGAGGCCTACCAATTAGGGGCTCACGTTTTAAACCAATTAGACATCCATACAGGAACACTTGTTAACTATCATCAACAATTCCAAGATAGTGAAGACTACCAAGATAATCTAAAGTTATTACAGTATGATATGCTTTATGGAGACCAATACATTTATGATGGTATTAACCCATTTGAACCCACAAAAATGCAAATGGGAGTTAAAGATATTATCATTACAAACGTCTATAATGATGAAGAAGGAAACTTAATTGTTCAAGGTCAAAACTTTACAGACTATAGCCGTGTTCGAATCAATAAAACTGCTTATGATACGACTTATGTTGATCCTGAAACATTAATTGTTCCAAACTATACAATGGATGAATCAGAATCATTCTATATTCAACAAGTAACAGTTACAAACCATGTTTTAAGTACTTCTGAAAAATTCAAAATCGGATTAGAAGAAGAACAATCTGAACACTTTGAACAAGGATATACAGAAGGATATTCTGCTGGTGTTCAGGCTGCTCTTGAGGTACTTGGATATGATATTAACAACCTTCAATTAGATGGTATTTCGATTGAATCAATCTTAATGCCTCAACAAACAGATGAAACACAACCAACGGATACCACAACTGAAGACGTTCAATAAAAAAAGACTGAGCATCAATGCTCAGTCTTTTTTAATTTAATTTAAATCCACACTCATTACAAAACTTCGCTCCCTGTGCTACTTTATTTCCACACTCAGAACAGAATTTTTTACTGACGCTCTCTGAAACTTTCATTCCACATTCAGGACAAAACTTTGCCCCTTTTTGCAAATGATACCCACATCCTTGACAAGACACTTCAGTTGATTTTTCAGTCGCTTGTTGGACCTGTGTTGAGGCTATTGAACCCATTTGCTTCATCATTTCCATTCCCATCGCCATTCCTACTCCAGCTTGCGCCATCGACGCCATTTGAGTACCAGGATTTTGCGTCATCGAATCTAACATCGCCATTTTTTGATATTGATTCATATCGCCAACCATTTCATATGAAGCTGTTTTTTCAATCATTTTTTGAACATTTTCAGGATAAGTAAAACTTGAGATTGTAAACTCTGTTACAGTTAATCCAAGCTTTAACAGTTCCATATCTAAATCCATTTTAATCCCACGAGCAATTTCATATGCATTGGCTTGTAAATTAAATAAATCTTTTCCTTCTTTTGAAATCCAACGCATTAAGAGTTGATCGAGTCTTGATAATACACGCTCCTTGACATCATCCACTGTAACCTGTTGTTTCACACCTGCCATACGATCAATTAGCGCTAAATAATCATCTACCTTCACCGTAAATGTTCCAAAACTTCTAATCGGTAATCCACCCTTTAAATTTGGATTTTGCATGTTAATGGCATTTTTAGTTCCCCATCGAACTAAGAACTCTTTCGTATTCACAAACAAAACCTCAGCACGTAAAGGCGTATTAAATCCAAATTTAAAGCCTTTTAACGTCGTTAAAAATGGAACAATTTCCGATTCAATTTCATAATTTCCTTCGTCTTTAAATACCCCTTCAATCTTGCCATTAAATAAGAAAATAGCATCTTGTCCGGGACGAATCACTAAACGACTGCCACGTTTAATTTCTTTATTTCGCCACATCCAAAAAATGACATCATCACGTGTCTCATTCCATTCTACAACATTTGCAAATTGATTATTAAATAAACCCATACCATTCGCTCCTAACTATTAAAATAAACAAAGAATAAATAAAGAGCAAGTGCTCCTAGTATAATGAGTATCGTAATTTTAACCAAGCTATAAGGATACGTCCCGTGCACACGGCCTGTTTCACCATTAATAATATATTGATAGTTTTTTCCTTTATAATCATAATTAGCACACCAAATCGGTAATAACACATGCTTAAACGTCACATTCTGATACTGCGTTCTGACAACAACATTTCTTGCGGTATCGAAACGACACATAATCTCATGATGCGCCATTGATTCTAGTTCTCGAACCATTTTTTGTTTAGCACATGAGAAACCTTCACTTACCCCTAGATAATACCGTTCCGCTAGATAACCTGATAAATATTCTGGTTTATAGGGTTCTATGCGATCGGTATTATAAGGCTCTACCCCACTCATGATTTGATCGGAGTAATGGGCCGAGGCGTTCACCAAAACATCATCAAAAAATTCATGCAACTGTCCATTGACCGGATACCATCTTATCTTTTGAATCGTCTCTTTTTTCCCATTCACTTCACGTGTCTCATAATAATAACGACCGCCTTGGCCTGTATACGTACTATAAGTTTGAGCATCATAGGTCCAATATGGTACATAAACCGCTTGTAACTTATCACTTTGATACAATAACTTTAAATCATTTGGCGCTAACCAACGTCTTTTCATCCAACGACTCATTTCTTCCATGGCCTGATGTTTATCTATTTTAAAGGGTAAAACGCCTTCTGGCTTAATCCCTGCTGATTGCTTTGTTTTAAGAACATGAGAAGAGCCACAATATGAACAATGGATAGCCGTTGACTGTCTATCAACAACCGTTTCGGCTCCACAGCTTTCACATTTAATAACTTCTGCTTCCTCATTCCAATCAGATTGTGCTTCAAGGCGTGACACGTTGGAAAAATCGTATTCTAAAACATCCCCACTATTATCAATTTTTACTTCTGTCTCACAATAGGGACACTTTAATGATTGGGATTTAATATCAAAAATCATATTTCCGCCACAGTTTTCACATGTAAAAACTTCGACCTCTTCTTTTTGGTGCCCATCCATCTTTTCACTCCCTCTCTAAAAAAGGTTGCAACTAGTAGACTAGCCACAACCTGATTACTCTTTAGTTTAATTCATTCTTTAAAGCGGCTAATTCATCATCAATCACCGATGAACTTCCACCTTTGAGGGCTGCTAGCTCATCTTCAACAGCCGAAGAGGGGGCATCGTATTTGCTCATTAACGACTCGACTTCATCAACCGGTGACGCATTTAAATCTGCCATCGCATTCGCTTCATCAAGCATACGGTTGGCTTTTTCCTCCATACGGGCAAATGCTCCTAAGTTCGTTTTAGCTGCTCCTACAGAGCTTCCAATTTCATTTAAGCGCGATTGCATATTCGCAGCTGCTACTTTTGCCTTAATGGTTTCACGACGTGTATTTAAATCATTAATTTCACTGACTAGTTTATCATGCATTTGGCGCATTTTTCTAGCATTTTCAGAAGCCATTTGAACTTTTTGTTCAAGGGTTTGTTGTTTCTCCACTAAGGTTGCTTTTTTAGATAAAAATAAACGGGCATCGTCATCATTTCCTGCCTCAACTGCACGTTTAGCATACGTTAATAACTTATTTACTTCTTGTGTGCATTCAGCTAATTCACGTTTAGAACGTATTTCTTCAGCCATAACTGCTGCGGTTTCTGCTTTTACTTTTCCTAAATCCTCATTTAGATTACGTAAAATCTGATCCACCATTTTACTAGGATCCTCACACTTATCTAATAAGGCATTCATATTAGCTGACATAATATCGGTAAATCTTTTTAAAATGGACATAACCTCACTCCTCATCATCTTAACGCTTAAATTATATGACATTAACCCGAAAAATATTTATCTCATTAAGTTTAATCAATATTTTACTGCTATAAAAACATCTCGTCAATTACTCACTTGTATAATTACCGTATAATTAGATTCCACAATTCTTCAACTCATATAAAAAACCACCCATAATGGGTGGTTTAATCATATTAAAGTATAATCCCCCAAATAATCGTTGTCACAATCGTAATGGTTAACCCAACTAATGACTCGTAAGGGATTAATTTTAAACGTTCATTGATGCTAACATTTGTTGCTCCTGCTGTTGCATGAAAGAATGATCCATGTGGTAAGTGGTCAAGTACAGTTGCCCCTGCATGAACCATTGCCGCTCCACCAAGTGGAGATACACCTGCAGCCATAATAGCCGGTCCAAATGTTGCCGAAGCAATCGTTGTTCCTGCTGTTGTTGAAGCAGTCGCCGCTCCCATTAAAATCCCTGCAATTGGAGCTAATAAGAATTCTGGAATACTTAATCCATTTAATAAAGCAATGGTTGTTGTTTGTAACGTTGATGCTTTAATAATACCTGCTACTGCTCCCGTTCCAACTAAAAGAACTGCAACTGGCATCATTTTTGTTAATCCAAATGTAATATACTCATTAGTATGTTTCCATTTTCCACAAGCAATCACGCCGATGATTCCACCTACTGGTAAAGCAATTAATGGGTCTACTGTAATTCCAGCCAATGGACGTAAAGCTAATAAAAGAATGGCAACAACTGGTCCAATAACCGCTGCAAAGAAGCTTGGTAAGTCGTCTTGATTTTCTTCTACAACGATTTCTGTTACTTTTTCACCTTTATTAATTAATAACTTAACTAAGAAAACCGTCACAATTAAACCACAAATGGCCGCAATCACGTTTGCTCCCATTAAACTTGATAATTCAACACCAAAGTTTTCAGAAGCTGCAATCGTGTTTGGATTTGGAGAGATAACATTTCCACATTTTCCTCCACCAATCATCGCAAGTAAGATTGCCATTTTTGAATAGTTTAATTTTTTACCTAATGCTAAAGCAATCGGTGCTACTGTAATAACTGCGATATCAATAAATACCCCAGCTGCTGTTAAAATCATTGTCGCTAAAGCTAAAGCGAATAACGCGCGTTTTTCTCCTAATACTTTAACAATCTGTTCTGCAATTTTAGCTGCTGATCCCGTTTTGATTAAAACTCCAGCTAAAACTCCAGACGTAATGATACGAATAATGGCCGGCATCATTCCTTTGGCCCCATCAATCATCGTTGAAACAGTTCCATCAAGTCCTGCTCCTCCAACAAGTCCACCAATTAAAGCTCCTAAAATTAAGCTGTAAGCTGGATGTCCCTTTTTAATAATTAAGAAAATGGCTACAGCTAACCCAAGTAGCGCACCAAACGTTGTAATCTGTAAATCCATGTGGTTACTCTCCTTTATGAAATTGTCATTTAGTTAATGGCTTGAATTAAATTAAAGATTTGCTGCGTTGTTTGCTTCATATTTTCGTAAGCAACTTCTGGCTTCATTGCTTCTTCTAAAGACATCGCACTATTAACGATTGAGAAGTAAGCATCCATTCCTTCTTCATTGCATTTTTTCGCATCATTTGTTGTAGCTCCCGCTACTCCAATGACTTTACAATTATATTTTTTTGCAAGCTTGGCAACTCCAATTGGAGCTTTCCCCATTGCCGTTTGATGATCAATACGACCTTCTCCCGTCATAACAAAATCAGCGTCTTTTAATTCTTCTTCTAACTTCGTTTCTTCTAAAATAATTTTAACACCAGATTCTAATGTTCCGCCTAAGAATGCGGTGAACGCAAATCCAAGTCCACCTGCCGCTCCAGCACCTGGTAAATGAGCAAAATCTTGTCCTTTATGCTTTGCGACAACATCTGCAAAATGCTTTAATCCTGCATCTAATGCTTCTACCATTTCAGGATTTGCTCCTTTTTGTGGTGCATAAATATACGCAGCACCAAGTGTTCCATATAAAGGATTATTAACATCGCAAGCAATTTTAAAGTCACATGACGCTAATTCAGGTAACACATTTGTTTCATCAATTGAAACCACTTGGCTAAGACCTTGGCCCCCTTGCATCACTTCTTGTCCATTAGCATCTAAGAATTTAAATCCTAAAGCCATTAACATCCCAAGCCCGGCATCATTTGTTGATGATCCACCAATTCCAACAATAAATTTTTTACATCCAGCCTCGATGCAATTTTTAATCATCTCTCCAACACCATAGGTTGTTGTCACTAATGGATTACGATTTTCTACTGCTACTAATGGAAGTCCTGCTGCTTGGGCCATTTCAATCACAGCTGTTTCACCAATCATCCCAATTTGGGCACAAACTTTTTCATGTAGTGGTCCACACACTTCTACATTTTTTAACTCACCATTCATTCCAGCTACTAACGCTTCTGTTGTTCCTTCTCCACCATCAGCTAATGGTTTTACAACAACCGTCGCATTAGAATTAGCAGCTAAGATACCTGCTTTTGCTGCTTCACCTGCTTCTATTGAACTTAAACTTCCTTTTAATGAGTCAATAACTACAACGACTTTCATGGTGTCAGCTCTCCTTTAAATACATTAATAATTAATCTAAACCTAACTCTAGACTTAAGCATATGATTTGACATTTCACTTTTCGTCAAAAAGTGACGAGCGAAAGCTATTATAACACCGGTTACATCTTTTGTATACACGCTTTCAAAAAATTCTAAAATTTACTATATTGCTTTTTTAAAAATTTTTCTATTTTAAAGCGTCTATATCTTTCTTTAGTATGTAGCCAATAACCTATTCTATTTCGTCCATACTAAAAATAATTTAGAAAAAGTGGTGATGAAAATTGTTATTTAAAAACCGTTTTGATGCAGGTTAATTATTAAGTCAACATTTAAAACTCTACCATGATAAAGAGATAATCATGCTTTTAGTCCCTAGAGGTGGAGTTGAAGTGGGCCTTCCTTCAATTAAACATTTTCAATTTGAATGGGATTTGATAATTACTCGAAAAATTGGAGCTCCTCATCATAAAGAAATAGCGATTGGAGCCGTAACTGTCGATGGACAATATTTATTGTATGAAGAATATATTGAACACCTCCACGTTCCGACTGGCTATATTGAGCAAGAGATTGAAAAAGAATTACGTGAAATCAAGCGACGATTAATCACATATCGTGGCCATGATTCCTTTCCAAACGTTCAACATAAAGGGGTCATTTTAGTCGATGATGGAATAGCGACAGGATTTACTCTTTTAGCTGCCATTAAATCGATTAAAGCTCATCAACCCAAAAAATTGATTTTAGCGGTTCCTGTTGGACCAACAGAAACGATTGAAGCCCTCCGTCAATTTGTAGATGAGATTATTTGTCTTCATTCAATCGATCACTTCACCTCAGTAGGAGCCTATTATGAGACGTTTCCTCAAGTCACAGAAGAGCAAATGTCCTATTACTTAGAAGACCTAAAAAAGGTCCATCATCATGTAAAAAGCCTTATCCCACTGGATAAGGCTTTTTATTTAATTTGCTGAACTTTTGTATCTTTTTATCCTTGATCATTAAAGACAACTATAATGATTTTGGACTCACTAATTCTAAATGATAGAAATCTTCGTATCCATAATCCCCGACATGATTTAAGTACGTGCGAATAATCGCACGAGCATTTAGGCCACATCCTCTTAATTCATCTTCTAATTCTTCACTATTATGATAATCTACTAAACGTTCAATGACTTGTTCAAGCGTTGAACGGTCAAGTTCTAATAAGTCAACATTTGATTCGATATACCCACCTTCACGTAAAAACATGACTAAATACATTTGATCCATCTTAAAACCTCCTAACAGCGTTACGCTCTATTATAGCACAAGGTAATCCCCCATAATCAACTGACCTAAACTCTTTTTTAAAGAAATGTGACATCCTGTCATATTTACCTTTAAAACCACCCATAGAATAAGGAATCTTTCCTTCACGCTACTCCCCCAAAGAAAAAGCAGTTCGACTGATTCGAACTGCTTTTTTATCTAATTTTTAAACCATAAAAATTCATAAGGTTCAACAACAATCACTTCATCTTCTAAATGAATCCTTTTATCACTGACAAGGTCTGACATCATCCCACTAAATCCACACTGTTTCATTTCAGTTGTTGGAAGATACAATTTATGTTCGGAGAAGTTAAATAATAATAACATTTTGGCATCATCTTGGAATTTGCCGATTCCATAAACATGGTGATTTGACAAGCGGAGGATCTCATTTTTCACATCCCCAGCAAATAATGGCTCATTTTTGCGAATGTTAATGAGATGCTTTAGCATTTGGAAAACTTGACCCACTGGTGTCGTTAAATCATGACGTTTTTTCGCACGATCCCAGTCCATTGCTGGTCGGTGAACCCAACGCCCTTCACGGCATTTATGTTCATCTTCTAAGTAAGAATAATCATTAATCGTTGCTAATTCATCACAACTATAAAGAAGCGGGATTCCTTGTGATCCTAGTAATAAGGCGTGTATGAGATTAATACGAGCAATGGCTGTTTCAATCATGGCACTATTATCATATCTTAACGCCTGCTCAAGTCCAGCTAAACTTGCAAGTGTTCCATTAATTCTTGCATCACGCGTCACTGGATTATATTGATAAATTTCTCCTGTTGCAAAACTTCCCGGGAACTTTCCGCTATAAAAATCAATCATAAATTGCTTATGATCCACTGGATTTGAGCCCGTTAACCAAATCGCATCCTCACTAAATCCCCATCCAATATCATCGTGACAACGTGCATAATTAATCCAAGTTCCCGATTTTGGTGTCGTGTACCTCTCACTATCCAAACGCATGACACGAGTATCCCGAGTCGCTAACGAATTCCAAATATTCACCATAAAATTCGCATTATACATTAACTCGCACTCGACTTTGTGCTCATCTCCAAAATACTTTACAATCTCATAAGGCTCAACAATCGCTTCTCCAAGTAAAACAAGGGATGGACACGCAATTTCTTTAATCAGATGTAGCAGATGCATCAATTCATGAATCATCGGTAAATTACGGCACGACGTTCCAAGCTCTTTCCACATAAACGGAATCGCATCTAACCGAATAATATTAACCCCTGTATTTGCTAAAAACAACATAATATCAACCATTTGCTCAAACACATAAGGATTCTTAAAATTCAAATCCCACTGAAAATCACTAAACGACGTAAAGACATGATGATTAATTTCTTCATAATAAGTAAAATTCCCCGGGCACTTATCCGGTAAAACCTCAGGCACCGTCTTATTATAAAGAGCTGGAATATCATAATGCTCATACATCATATACATGCTCTGATAAAAATAATTCCCCTCAAGCGCACGTTTCGCCCACTCATGTTCCTTCGCCGTGTGATTTAACACGTAGTCGATGCAAACCGAAATCCCCGCTTCCCGAAACTCGCTTAACATCTGAATAAAATCATTCATCGTTCCAATGCGTGGATCAATATCACGGTAATCTTCTACCGCATACCCTCCATCATTTTCCCCTTCACGAGGCTTTAAAAGAGGCATCAAATGAACATACGTCACCCCTAACTCTTTCAAATACGGAATTTTTTGACTTAAATTTTTCAAATCCCCCGCAAATAAATCCACATAAAGCATCATTCCAATCATATCCTGGGCCATAAACCAATGTGAATCACGCTGATCTAATGCTTTAAGTTCTGCTTGACGTTCCTGATATTTTTTTTCAATCACCCTCATCAGCGACTCAAAATCTTCATCACTCGCTCCAAATTGATCATAGACATAATGATACGTCCACTTTAAGTCATCATAATGCTTCGCTAACCGTTGTTCAAACTCATCTCTTCTTCCCATCCTATTCTATCGCTACTTTTCATGAAAACTCACACCAAATAAGGGAACCTTCCCACACAATCAATAACTATTTAATTCTCCGTCCCCAAATCCCCGTCACATGAAAAGTCGCTACGCTCCTTTCCATTATTATTATTCCTATTTAAGATGAATTATAGCATTAAATGAAAAAGAGGTAAATATAGAATGGTATCGATTTCATAAATTTTAGTAAAATAAAAAGCGAGTTAAAACCTCACTTTTCATATCCTGGTTCAAGCAAATATTGATTCTGAATCACTAACTTTCCTTGATCATTAAAAACTAGAATAGATTGGATCATACCAAGTGTTTGAGAATTTGTCTGTCCTATAATTCGCTGTTGAACTAATAAACTAAACGCATCTTGATACGGTTGCTTAATCGGATAAATCACATTCGGTGCCAAAACTTGTGGCAATGAGTTTTCATCGTCTATCTCTACTAAAAATATCATTTGGGTTTGATCACAAAGAACAAAGGCCTGCTCATCATTTACAAGTTGTGTGCTAAATACCAACTGCTTTGAAATCTCATCATCACGACATACCAACTTCAACTGATTTTTTTCTACCTCAACCAATCCTAAAACTGTATAATCTCCACTACCACCTGATTGACCAACCACCAAAATTTGATCTTTTCCTAATGATAAAAAATCCCCTAAATATAAATGCATCGCATATCCACCGAATGGTAACTCACAACTTAATGGCGCGATTTCTTTTCCAGCCACTACTAATTTCAACTGATTCATAAAAAGTCCATCATCTTCTGAATCTCCATAAAGCACAACTTTCTCACATTTGACATTGCCAAATACATCCCCATACTGAATATCTAACAACGTTTGAGCCATGTTATCACTCCTTTTTTTCAGACTAGTATATCTTATGTTAAAAGTCCATAAAGTGTCTCTCATCATTCACAGTTTAATTGAAAATACTCATTAAATAGGTTAAAAAATACAATGACTCCTACATTATGACTTATTTTTTAGGGACCTTCTTGCCCTCTTAAACCAAAGTTATCATTGAACCATCACTTGAATTAAGAGGGAACAGATCCCTTGATAAAATTAGGCTTACGTCTAGTGATCCTCCTATCGCCTCAAATGCCTTGAAATGAAATTCAAATCTTAAACTGATGACCCATCTTTTCACTTCATTATTTTTAAAAATTTGTTCATCATCTTTAAAAAAGAATCTGAATTGAAATAGACTCACTTTTGAATAAATCTCTCCACTTTATTCCATAATGAAATCGATAAGAGGTGATTTGCATGAATATTCTTGAAATTTTAAAACTCCTCGGTTGGGAAATTATTTCCGCGGACAATAAAAAACAACAATATACTATCACTGAAAGTATTGAACGAGTTCAACGTGAAACAGAACAAGATGGAAGAATTTATGGTGAAACAACCGTGACGATTGATGATGTTTCCTTCGATGAGTTTGGCAATCTTTATATTATTTTTCAAGATGCCTATACTGGACATTACGTTGATAATTTTGTCTATAACCGAATGGAAAAAAATGAAATATACATTTAAAAAACGAAGTTCTGATTATCGAACTTCGTTTTTTAAATTCATTGATTAAAGGTTGCTGATTGTAAGTTAAACAATAGATATAAAATACTTTCACGACTATCTGTAATTTTCCATGTGCTATCTTTTTTTATTAAGCGAATCTCAGCCGAACGCTCTGTATAAGTTACCTCCTCTAAACAAGATAGCATCAAACTCTCATCAAAAGAAACAGGAGATGAGTGATCTTGACTTTCTTGAATAAAAGCAGATTGATACTGCATGAGTTCTGCTGCTATATCTGGTCCCGTGACACTCACCTTAACATACGCGACTTCTTTATTCATTTTCTGTGACAAAACTTCAAATTGAATATCTTTTATTAACTCAAAAATTCGTTGATCAACATCCGTTAACTGATCTGTTTTTTTCATTTTAGCATCATTAAATAAACTAAGAAAATCTCCTTCTGTCCCTTTTTGGATTTCACTAAAATAAGATTCTACAATTAACGAGGGTGAGGGTTGCCCCCATCCCACAAGACTTAAAGCAATAAACACGATGAAACTCATCATGAATGCCCATCTAAAACTTCTCATCAGCTTCACTCCTTTTAAAAAGTAAACGATTCTATTTCTTAGTATTTCATAAAAGGATTATTTCATTCATTAATTCACAAAAAAAATCCCCCTCCCTTTTACACTTTCCCCCTATTAAAAAAGGAGTTGTCGTCTGACAACTCCTCATGTATTAGAATTTTAAATTGGCAAATGCATCTGCAAAGGCTGAATTTAATGGTTCTGCTTGTTTTTCTTGTTCACGTAAATACTTTTGAACATCACGTTTACTTCCTTGTTTTTTCTGTTCTTGCTTACGTTTATTAAAGTTGCTTAGCTTTTCACGATAACCACAAGTACAAGCAAAGATGCGCCCTTCTCCTTCTCCACGAAGCTCAAGTTTTTTATGGCAGTTTGGACAACGAGAATTTGTCACTTGAGACACTGTTTTACGCGTTCCACATTCGCGATCTTGGCAAACTAACATCTTACCGCGTTTTCCATTTACCGCTAACATGGGCTTCCCACAGTCAGGACATTTAGTAGTTGTTAAATTATCGTGCTTATATTTAGCGTCGCTCCCTTTTATTTCTTCAACGATTGCTACCGCATACTCACGCATTTGTCCAACAAAAACTTGACGTTTTAATTTACCGTTTGCAATATCACTCAACTTTTGTTCCCACTGCCCGGTTAACTCAGGTGATTTTAAATCGGCTGGCGCCAGCTCAAGTAATTGGCGTCCCTTTGATGTTAAATGAATCTCTTGACCACGTTTCTCGATCATGAAACCATTAAATAATTTTTCAATGATATCCGCACGTGTTGCAACCGTTCCAAGTCCACCTGTCTGACTTAATGTTTTCGCGATTTCTTTATCACTTGAATTCATAAAGCGTGCTGGATTTTCCATGGCTGATAACAGGGTTCCTTCATTAAAGTAAGCCGGTGGTTGTGTCTTTCCTTGTGTCTTAATTAATCTTGAGATTGGTAATTTCATGCCCTCTTCTACAATCGGAAGTACTTGGTCATCATCTGAATCTTCATCAAAGCCGTACACTTCCTTATATCCCGCAGAAATCACACGTTTTCCTTTTGCCGTAAAGTTCTCAGACCCAATTTTAGCTAAAAGCGTCGTTTGCTCGTATACAAATGGTTTTGATAACACCGCTAAGAATCGTTTCACGACGAGGTCGAAAATTTTACGTTCTTTATCACTTAAATCCGTTAATAACACCGTTTGTTCCGTTGGAATAATGGCATGGTGATCGCTTACTTTTTTGTCATCTACAAACGATTTATTGGCTACGATTTTTGATTTTAATAATCCGTTAGCTGCCCCACGATAAGGACCAATGGCCACCGCTTTTAAACGATCCGGTAACGTTTCAACAATATCACTTGAGATATAACGAGAATCGGTACGAGGATACGTCAGAGCTTTATGTTGCTCATATAATTTTTGCATAATTGATAACGTTTCTTTCGCTGAGAAACCAAATAAACGGTTCGCATCACGTTGTAATTCTGTTAAATCATATAATCCTTTAGCATACTCTTTTTTCTCAACTTTCGTTACCTTCTCAATGATGGCTGGTTGCTGATTTAAGGTCGTTAATAGGGCTGTCACTTTATCTTCATCAAACGTTTTAACATCTTTTGACTTACTATCTTGCCACGTTAACTTTAATCCATGACTAATCGCACTGATTCCAAAG
>NZ_CALIOS010000075.1:0-31485 GCF_938044715.1 uncultured Turicibacter sp. | reverse complement strand
TTTACCAAGTTTATTATCAATGCCTTATATCGGCTATGTGAGTGAAGAGGATGAGGTCTATCAAAATACACGTCGAATGATTTTAAGTGAAGCGAATCCTTACTTCTATAAGGGAACAGCTGCACAAGGAATTGGAAGTCCACATACACCGATTAATTATATTTGGCATATTTCATTAGCAATGCAGGCTCTTACATGTGAAGATCAAGCCTATAAAAAAGAATTATTGGAAGTGATTAAGCGCACGGATGGTGGAACAGGTTTAATGCATGAAGGATTTAATGTGGATAATCCAAATGAATATACACGTGAATGGTTCTCATGGGCAAATGCCATGTTCTGCGAATTAGTTTTAGATTATTGTGGATATAAAGTAAAAACAAAATAGGGATTGAATAAAAAGGAGAACGTTATGAAAACAGCGCATATTATTTCACATAGTCATTGGGATCGTGAATGGTATTTACCATATGAAAAGCATCACATGTTATTAATTGAATTTATGGATACTTTAATTAATACATTAGAGACGGATCCCGACTATAAAAGTTTCCATTTAGATGGACAAACCTTACTGATTGAAGATTATTTACAAGTTCGACCAGAAAATAAAGAACGTTTAAAAAAATTAATTGAAGCTAAACGTATTCATGTCGGACCTTGGTTCATCCTTCAAGATGAGTTTTTAACAAGTAGTGAAGCAAATATTCGTAACTTACAAATGGGGCATGACTTAGCTCGCGAGTATGGGGAAGTTTGTAAAGTTGGATATTTCCCTGATTCTTTTGGAAATATGGGACAAGCGCCACAAATTTTAAAAAAGGCTGGAATTGAAACAGCAGTTTTTGGGCGAGGTGTTAAACCAACAGGATTTAACAATGAGGTCAGTGATAATGATGCTTATGAATCACCTTATTCGGAAATGTATTGGGAATCAGAGGATGGTTCAAAAGTATTAGCTATTTTATTTGCGAACTGGTACAGTAATGGGCTTGAAGTTCCGGTTGATAAAGAAGAAGCTAAAAAATATTGGGAAAAAAAATTAGCAGACGCAACGAAATATGCAAGTACCCCACATCTTTTATTTATGAATGGATGTGACCATCAACCGGTTCAAACGGATTTATCACAGGCAATTAAAACGGCTCAAGAACTTTATCCAGATGTAGAATTCAAGCATTCGAATTTTGAAGAATATATTGAGGCACTTCATGAAAAATTAGCAGATGATATGACGACGATTACAGGAGAGCTACGTAGTCAACAAACGGATGGATGGTATACATTAGCTAATACTGCTTCCGCTCGCATTTATATTAAACAAATGAATGCTAAGTGCCAAATGATGCTTGAAAAAATGGCTGAACCGTTAGCAACGATTGCGCATAAAGAAGGAAAACCATATCCACATCATTTATTTAAATACGCATGGAAATTGCTAATGGAAAATCATCCTCATGATAGTATTTGTGGATGTAGTGTCGATGAGGTACATCGTGAAATGGTGACTCGTTTTGAAAAAGTGCAGTCGGTTGCTAAACATATCATCGATGAAAGCATGGATTATTTAGTTAGCCAAATAAATACAATGGCATTCAAAAAAGAAAATCAAGAGGTTAAACCATTTGTCATTGCAAATACAAGCGGATGGAATCGTTCAGGCGTTGTTGAAACAGAACTTGAAGTCGCTAAAATGTATTTTAGCGAGGGACCAGTTGTTGAAGTAGTCAAACAAATGCATGAACGCCAACTTCCAACGTATGAAGTGGTCGATGTGCATGGAAATAAAATTCCAGCTACCATTGAAGTTTTACCGAATGCTTTTAATTACGACTTACCAAAAGATCGTTTCCGCCAACCATACATTGCAAAACGTGTCAAAGTGACCTTAGAAGTTCAAGAAATTCCGGCATTTGGATATGAAAGTTTCGCACTTGTAGAGACAAAAGAAGTAAAAGAAGGAGAATCTTCTTTAATCCAAGAGAATTTAACAGTTGAAACACCATTTATGACGGTTCACTTTAATGAAAATGGATCATTACGTATTTTCGATAAAGCAACAGAAAAAACATATGATAACTTCGGAATATTTGAAGATTGTGGAGATATTGGAAATGAATACATTCACTTCATGCCAAAAGATGATACGCCAATTACAACACGCGAGAGTGTGGCAAATATTGAAGTAGTTGAAGATCAATCTTATCGTACGGTAGTAAAAGTTAGTCACACGTTAATGATTCCATCAAAAGCAAATGAAATTTTAGATCAAGAAATTCAAGACTTAGTTGAATTCAAATACCGTAAAGCCTCACGAGGAGAAGAACTGATTCCATTTGAAATCGAAACGTTATACACAATTGAACGTCAAAATCGTGTGATTAAAGCTGTGACTAAATTCAATAATCAAGCCCTTGATCATCGATTACGCGTCTTATTTGAAACGAATATTGACACACCATATCACTATGCAGACTCAATTTTTGAGGTTGCAAAACGTGAAACATTCCCACATGCTGTATGGGAGAATCCATGCAATGCTCAACATCAACAAGCCTTTATTAATGTTCACGATGAAACAGCCGGAGTGACGATTGCAAATAAGGGACTTAATGAATATGAAGTGTTAGGTCAACAATCTAATACGATTGCTGTGACATTACATCGTGGTGTTCGTGAATTAGGTGACTGGGGAGTATTTTTAACACCAGATGCTCAATGTTTAGGAGAGCATGAAGTAGAATTTGCAATTATTCTTCATGGAGATGCTAAGTCACGTTATCAATCTTATACAGAGGCTTACCAATATCAAGTAGATTGGCTAAGCGCAGGCCTTCCAGTACAAGAGGGGGCATTATCATCAACCTATCAGTTTTTAAAAGGAGAATACTTAGAGGTTGTTCCATCTGCTTTAAAGGTTTCAACTTCAAATAATGAACTCATTACAAGATGGTATAACGTTTCGAATGAAGAAGCGATGCTAAAATTAGAAACTGAGGATACCTTATACAAAACGGATTTATTAGAAGAAGAACACTTAGAAAAAACTACAAGTGAAATGAAGTTACATAAAAAAGAAATTTTAACACTCGCACATTTATCATAATGACATTTAAAAATAGAAGTATTTCAAGTAAGAAATACTTCTATTTTTAAAATCATGAGAATTGAGGGGAATCAGTTTGTATGGAGCATGTAGCCATTGTTAATATTTATAATTTTATTCGAAAAACAGTTTATCCATCAGGCCAGTTTGTGAAAGAGGAGCTTGAAACTGTTTTGTATGAGATTGAAGAAACGAAACGTTATGGCTTTTCGGCCACTTATGCGTTAAAGTATGATGCATTGATGGATGAAAACTATGTGGCGCTCTTAAAAGATAACTTAGATGAGTTTGATGAAATCGCCTGCTGGTGGGAAATCGATGAATCACTAGCCAGTAAAGCTTCGGTTAAATGGAAAGGTGAAACACCAGTTGATGACCATGTGAATAAAGGCTATTCATTAGCCTATACAAAAGAAGAACGTATTAAAATGGTTGATGTTTACATGGAAGATTTTAAATCTATCTTTGGTTATTATCCGAAAACAGTTGGATCTTGGGTAATAGATATTGTCACGTTAAAACATTTTAAAGACAAGTATCAGATTGAAGGGGCAGCGATTTGTCGCGATCAAATTGGGACTGATGGTTTTACGTTATCAGGAGGATATTATAACCAGGCCTATTATCCAAGTTTATTTAATGAATTCATGCCAGCTCAAACGAAGGAGCATCAGTTAGATTTACCAATATTCAGATTGTTAGGCGCTGATCCGATTTATGCCTTTGAAGATGGAATCAGAAAATCAGTCTGTGGTGTTTATACACTCGAGCCTGCTGCTACCATTGCTCAAAATAGAGATTGGGTGGAGTGGTTTTTTCAAAGGCAAGTGATGGAAAGTACGATTGGATTTTCATATGTTCAAACAGGACAAGAAAATACGTTTTTATGGGATACGATGTCAAAAGGATATGAGCTTCAAATGAAACATCTAGCTGAAATTGAAGAACCTTATCAGTTAAGAATTCAAACGTTAGCTGAAAGCGCCGCTTGGTATAAACGAAAATATCAGCTAACACCGGTCACAACCTATGCGGCCACAAAAGATTGGAATACCGAAGAGAATTTAAAAACCCTTTGGTATAATAGTCGTTTTTATCGATTAAGTTTCCTTTTTGAAAATGGCAGCTTAATTATTCGAGATTTACATCTCTTCAATGAAAACTATCGCTCACGCTATTATGAAGACGTCTTAACGGAAGAAGAAAGTATTTTTGATACGCTACCTGTTGTGGATGGGCATCAATTTAGTACAGATGACGTTCGAGCAAAAATTCAGTTCTTTGAGCTCAAGTCTCAAGGATTACTAACGGAACTTGAAGGTAATCCAATTCGTTTCGAGAAATTAAATGATTGTGATTACCGAATCACCTGGCTATTAAATAATGGCATAAGCGTCTTGATTACGTGTGAAGAAAATAAGCTTCAGATTAAAACGAATCAGGCGTTTGAACATTCAAGAATTTTATTAGCCATGAAATATTGTCCAGTTTTAAAAGGGATTAAAAACAATGTTTTCAATTTCACACATGAACAATTTGATTATTCTTTGTTTGTAGATCAAGGTGAAATTTTAAATTTAGCTGACTTTGATTTAGCCATTGCCTCAGAAAATGAAGGGTTAGAAATGAGATTTAGTGAACAGCAGTCTTTAGTATCGCAAGCTTTTTTAAATTCAAATATGATTGAGGATTATACGCCTCGAAATAAACAAAATCATTTTATGAAACGAGCATTCAAACCGGTCATTGATCCTAAAGTATCATTAACAGGAATTTATGAATCGGAAGTTTTTAGGATTAAAAATCCTAATAATGAAGGTCAAATTTATTATACGTTAGATGGGACACCTCCAACCAAACAGTCCTTACTTTATCAAAAACCGATTGTTTTAACACAGGAAGGGCAGATTAGGGCTAAAATCTTTGTTGATGGAATGAAGGAAAGTGTGGAAGAAGATGCGGGCTATTTCCAGTCTCAACCGATTAAAAAGATTAAAGGACAAACATTACCGGTGGAGATAAAGAAATATAATCCAAATGGAGTAGAGACGTTAATTGATGGTAAAAAAGGAACAAAGGATTATCGAGACGGTGCATGGCTTGGCTATCATGATGATTTAGATGTTGTGGTAGATTTAGAAAAGGCAACACAGTTTAATCAAATAACAGTAGGCTTTTTACAAGATACTCGTGCCTGGATTTATTATCCCAAAGATGTTTTAGTCGAGGGGTCACTTGATGGGATAAACTTTGAGATAATCGAGATGATTAATTGTGATGAATCGATTGAAAGAAAAGAGATTGCCGTCACAAATATTCAGGTTCAAAAAGCAATGAATTACAGGTATATTAGAGTTTTTGCTAAAAATCAAAGAGTGTGTCCACCGTGGAGCATTTTGCCAGGTGAGGGGCCAACATTCTTATTTGTGGATCAGATTTCAATTTTATAAAAGGGGATGAGTCATTTGTATTTACAACCAATGCCAAGAAGTTATGTGAAAAAGGAAGCAACGAAGTTCTTTTTAGGGACGAATACTGAAATCATTTTATCGAGTCAGTGTAATAGTCAGGATTTAGAGTCAGCTTTATTATTACAGCAACAACTTCATGAGTTAATCGGGTTTCGTTTGAGCGTGACAAAATGTTTTGAAAGAAATTATAGTACGCCATCCATTCGATTCATTAAAGTAGATGGATTAGAGGAAGAAGCATATGATTTAATTATTGAAGAAACTTATATTGAGATTAAGGCAACGACATCAAAAGGGTTATTTTATGGGACTCAAACGTTGCTCCAAATCATTAAGAATGAGGGTTTAGAATTATCAGGTGTTGAAATTAAGGACTGCCCTTATTTTAGAAACCGTGGTTTTTATCACGATGTGACGCGAGGGAAGGTTCCGACCTTAGAAACGTTAAAGTCATTGGTTGATAAACTGGCCCACTATAAAATAAATCAGCTTCAGCTTTATATTGAGCATAGTTTTGCCTTCACCGGGTTTAGTGAGATTTGGTATGATAAAGATCCGTTAACGGCTGAGGAAATTCTTTTGTTAGATGATTATTGTCAAAAGCGACATGTGGAATTGGTTCCGTCATTTGCGTTATTTGGGCATTTGTATGAGGTATTGCGAAGTGAGAGTTACAAGCATTTATGTGAGTTAGATGATGAGTCTGGGTTTTCGTTTTATGATCGTATGGCACATCATACGCTTGATGTGAGTAATGAGGCTAGTTTAGAGCTTGTTGAAAAGATGATGGCGGATGTTTTACCGCTGTTTAGTTCGAAGAAGTTTAATATTGGCTGTGATGAAACCTTTGATTTAGGGAAGGGAAAGAGTCATCATTTATTAAATACATTGAATGATGGTGAACTTTATGTTGAGTTTTTAAACAAGATTATTCAAATTGCTAAAAATCACGATAAAGATGTTTTATTTTGGGGAGATGTGGTTTTAAGGTATGAGCATTTACTATCTAAAATTGAGTCACACCCAACTTGTTTGAATTGGAATTATGATTATTTAGTGGAAGAAACAGATACGAAAAAAATTGCAAAAAGTGGGATGCCACAGTATGTCTGCCCTGGTGTAGCGGGATGGAACCATTTAATGAATTTAATGAACAAAGGATATGAGAACATTAGAAGAATGGTAACTTATGCGGTTAAATATGAAGCCGAGGGGGTCTTAACAACAGATTGGGGAGATTATGGACATCTTAATTTGTTTGCAAACTCGATGCCATTGATGATTTATGCAGCTGCCACTAGCTGGAATCCATTAGATGAAAGAAGTAAAGACGAGCATTTTAAAGCTATTTCTTTATTAGAGTACCGAGATCAATCGTGTCGTATTGTTTCATTATTAGCGGATTTATCTGAGTGTCAGCAGATGACATGGTATGAGATTGTGAAGTGGAAAGAGAAATTTAATACTCCAATGCGAGATATTATCATTGAGGAGTATACTCGTTTTAATCCACAACAAATTAGAGAAGATGTTCTAAAGGCTCAAGAAATTTATCGAAAAATTAATACTTATTTACCGAAAATCAAATCAGAAAATCAGTTAGATTTTAGAGAATTTTTAATTTCAGCTCAAGGCATTGAGCTATTAAATGATTTTTCTTTGTATTTGTTAAGACATGAATTTAATCGTGAGGATGCTGATCCTGTGAGTGAAGCTAACAATTTGGCACTAAAAATAGAGCGATGGTTTTATGAGTATCAGATTATTTGGAGGGAAAGAAATAAAGAAAGTGAATTAATCCGTATTAGTGAAGTGATTAAATATCTATGTAAATTTTTGCGAAGAATATAGAGTATTTTATCCGTTTGTGTAAACGGTACCCTAAAAGTATGAAATCTGTATTTCAATAGTGAGATTTATTTAAGTAAATGTGGAAAATCTACACTATGAAATGAAAGCGATATATACTAAAATTAAATTGTAAGCGTTACTAAATATTGTTCGGGGAGGAATAGTAATTTATGAAATTTAAAAAACTTATTTCATTTACAACCTGCATGATGGCTGCTACTGCATTATTAGCTGGATGTAGTGGAAACTCAACATCATCATCATCTTCAACTTCATCTAATGGTGAAAAAATCACCACATTAAAGTATTACACTATTGGAGGGGAACCAAAAGATTACGCTCAAGTTATTGAAAAAGCGAATGAATATTTAGGAGAAAAAATCGGGGTAAATCTAGATATGACATTCATTGATTTCAATGATTACAGTCAAAAAATGTCTGTCATCGTGAACTCTGGTGAAGATTTTGACTTAGCCTTCACATGTTCATGGGCAGGAGATTATTTGGGAAATGCTCGTAAAGGTGCCTTTTTAGACTTAGATCCTTATTTAGATACAATAGGAAAAGATATGAAAGAAGCGATCGACCAACGATTCTGGGATGGAGCTAAAGTAGATGGAAAAACTTATGCTGTTCCAACTCAAAAAGAATTAGGAGTAGCACCGATGTGGGTGTTCACTCAGGAGTATGTTGATAAGTATGATATTCCAGTCGATGAAATTCATGCGTTAGAAGATTTAGAACCATGGTTAAAAGTGATTAAAGAAAATGAACCTGATGTTGTACCTTTATACATCACAAAAGGATTCTCATATACAGTATTCTTCGATCAATTAGTAGATCCTGTTGGAATTTCTTTAGATGACAATGGTGAATTAAAAGTCATGAACATGTTTGAAACAGATGAAATGAAACGTGATTTAGAAACATTAAGAAGATACTATCAAGCTGGATATATCAACGCTGATGCTGCAACAGCTCAAGATGATAAATCAATCAAACGTCTTGTAACAAAAGCGGATGGTCAACCATATGCAGATGAAATCTGGAGTGAAAGCTTAGGTTACCGAGTTGTTTCTACACCTATTACTAACACTTGGATTACAAATGGTTCAACAACTGGATCAATGGTTGCTGTTTCTGCTAACTCAAAAAATAAAGAAAAAGCAATTGAGTTCTTAAACTTATTAAATACTGACCCAACAATCCGTAATATGATTAACTATGGTCTTGAAGGTGTTCACTATGAAAAAATTGGAGATAATCAAATCAAATTAATTAATAAAAAAGGATATGACGTTCCTTACTTCTCTTTAGGAAACTTATTTATTACTTATGTAACAGAAAACGAACCTGAAACTAAATGGGATGAATTCCAAGATTTCAATGATGCTGCAAAATCATCACCAGCACTTGGATTCAAATTCAATTCAAAATCAGTTTCAACAGAAATTGCGGCTGTTAACAACGTTTTAGAAGAGTTTAAAGCGACTATCTACAGTGGATCAGTGGATGTAGATGAGTATTTAGAAAAATTAAATACTAAATTAAAACAACAAGGTTTAGATAAAATCATTGAAGAAATGCAACGACAAATTGATGAATGGAAAGCTTCTAAGTAAGGATTAAAAAATAAAAAGGAGATATGAGAATATCTCCTTTTTAAAAAGTAGTTCATGCAAAATGTGTCGAGGAGGAGCATGTCGTGATAGCTTGTATAGATATCGGAGGGACAGCAATCAAAGTTGGTGTTTTAGACTTACAGGGGAAGATAGTAGAAAAAACTTCTCTAGAAGTAAATCATGACTTTAATGGTTTGATTAATAGTTTAGTAAGCTTTGTTGAAGAAGCTAAACAACAGTATAAGGTTACGGGAGTTAGTATTAGTTCACCAGGCGCTGTTGATTCCAAGACTGGCATGGTAAATGGTTCAAGTGCCATCCCATGCATTCATGGTCATAATTGGAAAAAAATTATGGGGGAAGCGACAAACTTACCAATCAGTATAGAAAATGATGCGAATTGTGCAGCACTTGCCGAAGTGTTTAATGGCTCAGGTCAATCATTTAGTGATGTTTTATTTTTAGTTTGTGGGACAGGACTTGGTGGAGCTATTATTCATGATGGAAAAATTCATCATGGAAAAAACCTTCATGGTGGAGAATTTGGCTATATGTTAATGGAAGAAAGAGATGGAGAGTTTTATAATTTCAGTAATGTTGCTTCAACAATGTCTTTTGTTAGAAAAGCCAGAGCCCATTTTCAAGATGATAGCTATGATGGAATTAAAGTATTTGAAGAAGCCACTAAGGGAAATGAATTTTGTCAAAATATTTTAGACCGATTTTATTTAAACTTGGCTAAAGGAATTTTTAATATGCAGTACTTTTATGATCCAGAAATTATTTTAATCGGTGGAGCTATTTCACAACGAGAAGATTTCATCGAAAAGATTAACGAAAAAATCGATTATTTATTAGAAAAAATTGAAATTGCTAAAGTTAAACCTGTCTTAGGGGCTTGTACCCATAAAGGAGATGCAAACCTAATAGGAGCATTAGCTAATTTTATAAGTGAACATCAATCGAATAACTTAGAAAGTAAATAAAATGTGATTTGTGAGGGGATTATATGGAGCCACTATATATTGGTGTCGATTTAGGTGGAACTAAAATTTATACGGCTATCGCTAATGAACGCGGGGAAATCTTAAATGAAGAAGTTGTTCCGACTGAAGCAAGTAAAGGACCGGAACAAATTATTGAGAAAATGATTAGTTCGATTAAAAAAGTTTCAACAGGTATTAATTTAGATAGAATTAAGGCGATTGGAATTGGATCTCCAGGTCCACTAGATGTGAAAAATGGATTAATTGTTTCACCTCCTAATTTACCAATTAGAAATTTTAATGTCGTTGAAGCGATTAAAAATGAATTTCAAATACCTACTTTTTTAGATAATGATGCGAATGCTGCAACTCTTGGTGAATATATTTTCGGAGCTGGTAAAGGATGCGAAAATATGGTTTATATTACAGCAAGTACCGGTGTTGGTGGCGGAGCTATTTTAAATGGAAAACTGTACAGAGGAAGTACATCTAATGCACTTGAAGTTGGACATTCGACAGTTGATCGTAATGGTAGAGCATGTGGGTGTGGAAATCGTGGATGTGTCGAATCGATGAGTTCAGGAATTTATATTGAAAAAATGGCTAGGGATAGTGTTAGTTCAGGAATGGAAACAACGTTAAGTAAGTATGAAACCGTGACAGCTAAAGAAGTTTTCACTGAAGCAACAAATGGTGATGCAGTTGCTAATCAAATTCTTTCTGAAACTTTATCGTATTTAGGAATTGCAGTTGCTAACTGCGCTAATATTTTTGATCCGGATAAAATTGTGATTGGCGGTGGGGTTACAAACGGAGGGCCAATCGTTTTTGAAAAAATTAATGAAGAAATGAATGCAAGATGCCTTGCACCTATTCGTGAAAACTGTAAAATTGAAAAAGCACAATTAGGTGGAAAAGCTGGCGTTGTCGGTGCAATTGCTTTAGCACTTGTAGAGTATCAAGCATTAAATTAAGGAAAGATTAATCAACTTAATGTTTTGTTTTAACTTTTAAATTTATACTTGAAGGGGAATACATTATGACACGTTATAAAAGAATTAAAAAGTCTTCAAAGAAAAATCTAACTGGATCAAAAGTTTTAATGCCTGTCTTTTTAACATTTACGGTTGGGACTGCACTAGTAGGATGTGCTTCAGTTGAGCAAGGACAAAGTACAACTGAGGAAGTTCATGAAATAAAACCTCAAAGTATTTATACCATTAGTCCAGAAGTTGCAAACACAGAATTAATTATGAATAACTTAGCAACGGCTCCTCATTGGTTCCCAGCTGAATTATTAGAATGGACGCCAAGTAGTGATAAGCATTTTGAATATAATAGAAGTACAGTCGCCTTAGCAGACCGTGTAAGTAAAGATAGATTAGAGACAGTTAACGCAACGCAAGACAAAGAGCGTGAAGTTGTTGCGATTTCTATTATGAATAATAGTACAAGTGGAAATCCATCTCAAGGAAGTAATAAAATTTCTTCAAATGTCTTCTCATATTGGCAATATGTTGACAAGATGGTTTATTGGGGAGGATCTTCAGGTGAGGGGTTAATTGTTCCTCCAACGGCTGATGTTACAAATGCTGCTCATAAAAATGGAGTTCCGGTTCTTGGAACAGTCTTTTTCCCAATGGAAGCACATGGTGGAAAAATGGCTTGGTTAGATGAATTCTTAACAAAAGATGAAAATGGAAGCTTCCCGATTGTTGATAAATTAATCGAAGTCGCACAGTCTTATGGATTTGATGGATGGTTTATCAATCAAGAAACAGAAGGAAACGAAGAAACACCTCTGACACCTGAACATGCACAGTTAATGAAAGAGTTAATTGTTGAATTTAAAGCAAAAGCAGGGGATAGTCTTGAAATCATGTGGTATGATTCAATGACTAAAGAGGGGGAAATGGATTGGCAAAATGCTTTAACTGAAGAAAATGAATTCTTCTTAGTTGGTGATAACCAAGAAATGATTGCCGATAGTATGTTCTTAAACTTCTGGTGGACAACAGACACATTAGCACCAGAAAATTTACTTGAAGCTTCAACACAAAAAGCACAAGAGTTAGGAATTAATCCAAATGTTATTTATGCCGGAATTGATGTTCAAGCCAATGGAGTTAATACACCAATTCGCTGGGAATTATTTGAGGCAGGAAATACATCTTTAGGTTTATATTGCCCAAGTTGGACATATGCTTCTGCTAGTTCAATTGATGATTTCCATGCCAAAGAAAATCGTTTATGGGTAAATGAAAATGGAGATCCGTCAGTTTCAACAAGTGCAACTGATC
Organism: uncultured Turicibacter sp.; assembly: GCF_938044715.1. Taxonomy (NCBI): domain Bacteria; kingdom Bacillati; phylum Bacillota; class Erysipelotrichia; order Erysipelotrichales; family Turicibacteraceae; genus Turicibacter; species uncultured Turicibacter sp. The sequence goes on along the minus strand of NZ_CALIOS010000075.1, from coordinate 19,149 downwards.
GTGAATGGCGAGGAGTTTCAACATATATTGTTGAGAAAAGCGTTGTTAATTCGTTACCATTTATGACGAACTTCAATTTAGGACATGGGTATAATTTCTTCATTGATGGTGAAAAAGTGTCTGAAACAGATTGGAATAACCGTAGTATGGCAGATGTTTTACCTACTTACCGCTGGATGATTGAAAACGAAGGGGCGAATACTTTAAGTGCCGATATTGATTACGCAAATGCCTTTTATGGTGGAAACTCAATCAAACTCCTTGGAAATATGGAAGCAGGAAAAAAATCTACAATTAAATTATTTAGTGCCGATTTAACACTTGAAGATAAGGTGTCATTTACAACAGCGATTAAGTCATCTGAAAATGTTGATTTTGATTTGGTGTTAGATTTCCATGATGGAACAACTGAAACGTTAAAATCTAAAGAAAAAGTATCAGTGGATGAGTGGACAACATTATCTTATGATGTGTCTAAGTTATCAGGAAAAGCTATTAAAAATATTTCATATGCTATCTCTTCAAAAGAAGAAGTGAGCGGATTAAGACTAAGCATCGGTAATATGACGATTGCAAGAGAGTCTGATGCAACAAATGCAACAGCTAGCAATTTAAAAGTTGAAGATTATTTATTTGATGAAGATGCAATGTATGCTGGAGTTAAGTTATCTTGGGAAGGAAATGCTGATTCAAATGGACATTATGAAATTTATCAAATTAACCAAGATGGAACAAAATCATTCTTAGGAACGTCTGCAACAACTGCATTCTTCTATAACGCACTTCCACGCGAGGGTGAGTCAAATCAAACGAACTTTGAAGTTGTAGCAGTTAATAACTTAGGAGAGCAAGGAACAAGTGCAAAAGCAACAATGGAATGGCCTGATAACAGTATGCCAAAAGCTGAGTTCAGTGTTTCAAGAACATTAGTTGCACCAGGGGATGATGTGACGTTTACAAATCTTTCATCTCAAAATGCTGAAGAATTTGTATGGGAATTTAAAGGTGCTAATATTGAAAGTAGTACAGATGTAACACCGACGATCAATTTTGCAGAAGAAGGTGTCTATACTGTTACATTAACTGCTAAAAATAAATCAGGAGAAGTCAGTGTCACAAAAGAAGAAATTATTACCGTTTCTAATGCTGCAACAGAACTTGTGAATTTATCAGAAGGAAAAGCGACAGAAGCGTCAGGATTTGTAAATAACAATGAGGCGCCTCAATTTGCGGTTGATGGATTACTTGATACGAAATGGTGTGCAACAGGGACTGCGCCACACTGGATTGTGATTGATCTTGGAGAATTAAAGACAATCAGTGAAGTGTACATGGCTCATGCCGAAGCGGGTGGAGAAAGTGATGGAATGAACACCAAAGCTTATACAATTGAAGTGAGTCAAGATGGAGAAAACTTTGAAGAAGTGGTGAATATCACAAGAAATTCTGCGGCGACAACCGTTGATACCTTCAAAGCTGTTGAGGCTCAATATGTAAGAGTTAGTGCCATCAAACCAACACAAAACTCAGATTCAGCTGTACGTATTTATGAAATTCAAGTTAGAGGACTTGAATAGAAATAACTTTTTTAAAACTTAACCTAACATAAGACCCCTATTAGTGACTATCGTGATAAAATCCTTTTTAAATCCCTCAGACCAATCGTTTGAGGGATTTTTTTGTTATAATGACAGTAGATAAGTAAACGAGGATGTGGATGTTAAGATGAAAGAGCGATTTATTAATCATATTAAGATTGACTGGAGTCAGATCGGTGAAGACAGTTATGTTAGACATATCAAAGCATTAAATCAACTTAATCAGCTATCCTTCAATCACAACATTACATTTTTTGTAGGAGAGAATGGTTCAGGAAAATCGACTTTAATCGAAGCGATTGCTGTTGCCTATGGATTTAGTGCAGAAGGTGGAACACGAAATTATAACTTCTCTACGTATGAATCACATTCTGAATTACATAAAGCTATTTCTTTTACTCGAGGCATTAAACGTCCGAAAAATAGTTATTTTCTTAGAGCTGAAAGTTTTTATAATGTGGCCAGTCAGGCTGAAGAATATCGTGGGAATGATCCAATCGAAATTTACTATGATAGATATGGTGGAAAGTCATTTCATGAACAATCACATGGTGAAAGTTTTCTTTCCCTTCTACAGGGGGCATTATCTGCAGATGGAATTTACATTTTAGATGAACCAGAAGCCGCACTTTCTCCTCAACGCCAACTCACCTTATTAATTGAAATACATCGTCTAGCAAAACGTGGTGCTCAATTTATTATTGCAACGCATTCACCCATTCTTTTGGCTATTCCAGAAGCAAGTATTTTATCATTTGATCATGGAACCATTGAACCCTGTGATTATACCGAAACATCAGTTTATCAAATCACTGAGATGTTTATTAATAATCGAGATTATTTCCTAAATCATTTGTTATCAGAAGACTTTTAAAACTCCTATCTGAGGAGTTTTTTCTTGTTTTTTTGGAAATCATATATCAAGAGGTGATGAAATGGATTTATTACAAGAGTACGTTAAAGACATTGCAAGTGTTGCAAGACATTTTTTGAAATGGTTCTTATTAGCTATTGTTTCGGGCACCCTTGTTGGAATTTTTATTTCGTTTTTCTTAAATAGTTTACAGTATGTTACAAACTTACGTGAACACCGACCATGGCTTCTTTATTTACTACCATTTGGCGGAGCCTTCGTTAGTTATTTATATTTAAAATTTGGTAAGGATTCTGCTAAAGGGAATAATTTAATTATCGAACGAATCAACGAAGGAGTGGGAGAGATTCCTTTTAGAATGGCCCCCCTTGTTTTTTTAGGAACCGCTGTGACTCATTTATTTGGGGGATCTGCCGGAAGAGAAGGAACAGGCGTTCAAATTGGTGCCAGTATTTGTTCAAAACTTAGTCATTTCCTTCATTTAAACAAAGAAGATGCCACTATTTTGATTATTAGCGGCGTCAGTAGTGGATTTGGTGTTGTCTTTGGAACGCCAATAGCCGGAACGATATTCGGTCTTGAAGTGAGTACCATTGGAAAAATGAGATATGAATCCATTATTCCTTGCTTGTTATCGAGCTATATCGGAACCTATGTTTCAACTCTATTTAACGTGAGTCATAGTCATTACGAAATGGAAACTTTATCATCACAGAATCCTTTTTTATTTTATAAAGTTATGGCGTGTTCAATCTTATTTGGATTAATGAGCAAATTATTTGCTGAGTTAACGCATTATTTAAAAAAGATATTTTCTGATAAACTTAAAAAGAGTTATGTCAAAAGTTTCGTTGGTGGATTAATCATCATTGGATTAATGTTAATGATACGAAATCGAATGTATTTAGGATTAAGTTTACCTTTATTAAAAGAAGCATTTGAATCACCAGTTGTGGGGTATGCATTTTTGATTAAATTATTGTTAACATCTATTACTCTTGCAACCGGATTTCAAGGTGGAGAAGTGACGCCGCTGTTTGTTGTAGGAGCAACATTTGGCAACTTTTTAGCTCCCTTATTTAATTTGCCACTGTCCTTTGTAGCGGGACTTGGAATGATTGGTGTATTTTGTGGTGGAACCAAAACTCCCCTCGCTTCCTTTGCGATGGGGCTTGAATTATTCGGGGGAGGTAATCTTAAATACCTTTTTATTACATGTGTCATTAGTTATGTATTTGCGGGGAAAAGTGGAATTTATACCTCGCAAAAAGTTCAATCAGATAGATGATTAGTTGCATCTGCGATATCAATATAACCAACTGTTGCGCCTAAGAAACCTACAATTTTTATCAGATTAGATTTAAAAACAGGCATTTCACCCTCTATCATCTCATTGTTTGAATTTGAGGTAGTCATTAAAATTTATAGCTTTTCCCAAGTCATAAGGGTTAAGAGAATAATAGCAACTAAGAATAAACTACTTCCCTCTACGATCACATTAGATGCAGTTTTTTGATGAAAATTTGCTTCTGCTGTAGTAGGTGAGAAAAGCGATTTTTCTTCTTCATCAAAACCATAAAGATAGAAAAAAGACCCCATAATAAAAATCCATGTTGCAAAACGCCCTAGCTGAATAATAGCAAGTTTTTGTTCTGTGAGTGTTTCCTTTTGTTCTTCAGAAGTACAATCACTATTCATAATGAGTCTCCTCCCTTATCCAAATCGTAATATTAGTATATGTCATGTGAACCACTTGGTTATTTATCATTTTAATAAAAAAATTCCTATAACCTCATTGGTCATAGGAATTTTTTTATTAAGCGCGTGATGCGTAGATTTCTTTTTCAACATTAATGAAAACTTGTGCGATTACATCATAAGTTTTAGCCCAAGCTTCGATGATTTCATCAGTTGCGGCCTCTCCTAAAACTTCTTTGATTGCCCCAAGTAAGTGCGCTCCAACGATTGGGTAATGTTCTTCTAAAACGCCACAATCACAATGTTTAACTGCGATTTTGTTAACAACAGGCATAATTGCCCCTAAGTTATCAACATTTTGAGCAGCAGCTAAAACAGTCAGAGCTAAAGCTTTTGGTTGTTCACCTGATTTTTGACGCTCCATATTAAAGAGTGGTGCCACTTCAGGATTTTGTTCAAACATATTTTTATAGAATGTTGTTGTAATTTGAATACCGTGTGATTTTAAAGCAGGTACTGTACTTTTAATAATTTCAATTGTTTGTTGATCTAACATAATCATCTCTCCTTATTGTTTGTTGAGGTAACTATATCATAAATCGAATATAATGTTCAAATAATATGCACATTTATTTTTTTAAAAAAACATGAATTTAAAGATTTGACTGCGGAAGAACAAAGATAACAGAAGAAAATGTTAATGAGAAAAGTTTTCATTTAAAGCGTCTCGTCTTATTTTTAATAAATTTTTATAGAGATTATCATTTAGTAGCCATCTATTAAATCGTGAAGATAACAATCAATAATCACCAAGAAATAGTCAAAACAATAGATACTTTATGTTGTATAATAAGAATAAGTTAAAAAAGGTGGGATTTCGATGCAACTATCCAAATTCAGTGATTATAGCTTTCGTGCACTTATTTATTTAGCACAACATCGTGACCAACTGTGTACCGTTGAAGAATTATCAATGAATCTAAATACATCAGAACAACATATGAAAAAAGTCATTCATAAGTTAGGTAAAACGCCTTATGTCACTTCAATAAAGGGACGTGGAGGTGGACTTCGACTTGGTTGTGAGCCTCAAGAGATAAACTTAGGTGAGATTCTAAAAATTACGGAAGATAATTTAAATATTTTAGAATGCTTTAATAAATCAGCTGGGTGCCCGCTATTATCAAGTGGCTGCAAACTAAAAAGTATTACTTCAGATGCTTTACAAAAATTTATTGAAGAATTCTCAAACTATACATTAGAAGATTTACTTTAACAGGCTAGTTACTAGCCTGTTTTTCATAGTTGTTAGCTTTTATATGACAAAATTTTAGATACTGAGTCTGACTCAAAAAATGTAAAAACATTTTGTTTCTAAAGAGCAGAAAACATATTCTCAGCGTTTTAAGATTATACTGTCTTGAGGTGAGGACATGTATAAAAAATATTTTTTATTAGATGTTTTGAAACAACGAGGAAAATGTAAATTGCCATCCAATGAGACTAGTCGATATCTTGAAGTTTTATTGGTTGAAAATAATCAACCGATTAATTTAAGTCATTGTCAGGTCGAAATTATTCCTTCTCAAGAAAGTGTTGAAATTTTAAAAGATAGAATGGGTACGATTTTAATTAAAATACTTGATTCAATGAATAAGGATTCTAAGTTACAATTAAATATTTATCAACAGGAATTGCTGCGAGTTACAACGAGCTTTGAGGTTGAATTTGAGAAAAAAGAAGAGGTTATGAATCGGAATTTAGTTCAAAATCCACAGGGCCTATTCCACAAAACAGAAATCCGCATGATTGCACATCGAGGACTTAGTGCACTCGCACCTGAAAATACGTTACCGGCTTATGAGTTGGCTGGGAAGTATGGATACTTTGGGGCAGAATGCGATATTCATGAGACGGCGGATGGTGAATTCATTTTGATGCATGATGACTCGATTAATCGAATGACAAATGGATCAGGGAGTCCGAGTCATTATACGAAAGATGAGCTCAAGGCATTTCAAATTGCAGATTCGACCTATCCACATCTAAAAATCCCAACGTTGCAGGAGTATTTAAACGTATGTAAATGTCAGGGGCTTGTTCCTGTCATTGAGGTGAAGCGAATTGGAATCCAAAGTATTGCGACATTATTAAATCAGATTGAAAAATGGGGGCTACTTTCTAATTGTATCATCATTACGTTTCATCAAGAGGTCGCCACTGAAATTAGGAAGCTAGATAAAAATATCGGCCTTCAATGGCTTGCTGATTTAACAAAAGAAAATATTGATTACTGTGCGAAGCATCAAATGAATATCGATTGTCATAAAAAAAATGTCACAAAGGATTTGATTGATTACGCTCATTCTGTTGGTGTTTTGGTGAACGTCTGGACAGTCGATGAAGCAAAAGAAATGGTTAACTTAATTGAGATGGGAACTGACTTTATTACAACTAATAGCTTACTGTACCGTCAAAGTATTAGGGGTAATGGGAAGTGTGAAAGTTATAGCATGAAAAATAGAATTGATTATTTGAGATGTTTAAATCCATTTTTAATTGAGAGCCATGGGAATATAATTCAAGATGGAACTTTTAAATGGCATGATGAGAGTCATATTTTTGAAATGCAAGGAACAAAACAAGCACCTGCAACATTAGAAATTAATCTACCTCAATTATATAAAGGGGATGTTGTGACCGTAAGTTGTGAATACCTTAATCTCTCTGGACAATCTTTAAGTATTAGTTATGGAACAACGAAAAAAGAATTTGAGCAAGTTGTGCCTTCGACATTAGTAGATGATTGGGGATATGCTGAAGTCCAATTTCTTACGTTAAAAGATTTTCAATCCATGAGAGAAGAAACCTCAATGGTACTCATTGGAGCATCCGATTCAAAATCACATTTCATGATTAGAAATGTCAATGTTAAGATCGATTATATGTGAGGATTAGAAGCGTTAAAATTCTTTATTTAAGGAGTCCAAATAAAGGTAGGATATAAACTGTATTTAGCTTAACTAGCTATGAGTTTACATATTAAGCGATTAGAACAATATTTTAATATAACCTTAATTGAGAGCTCTAGTAAGAGGAAGCAGTGCTCATTAAATCAGGTTATTGATATTAAGCATATAAAAGGTGATAAATGTAAAAATTTATCACTTTTTATATTTATATATTTAAGTTAAAAAACGACATATTTTTACAAAAAAATGAGGTAAAATCTATAAAATTTTGGTATAATGACGGTGGTTATCAAGGTTATTTTCATATATAACGCAAATATGGTGCGTAAGTTTCTACCCGATTTCCGTAAAAAATCGGACTATGAGAAGAGATAGAACAAGGCCATTCGTTCTATCGCAAGGAGGTAACGACATGAAAAAAAATTCAGCTTATGTTTTAATGGTTCCAGGATTTGTACTATTATTATTATTTTTAATGTTGCCATTATGTTCAATATTATGGCCAACGGTCTTTAATGATGGATTTTCTCTAAATCAATACATCTCATTTTTCCAAGATGAGTATTATTTAGAAATCTTCTATCGAACGCTGAAAATCTCCTTGATTGCTACCTTGGTTTGTACACTGTTTGGAGTGCCGACCGCTTATTTTATTTCGCGTTGTTCACAAAAATGGAAAGGTCTATTAATTGCTATTTCTATTTTCCCATTATTAACGAATTCTGTTGTTCGTAGTTTTGCTTGGATTAATATTTTAGGTAAAAATGGAATAATCAATAATTTATTAGTGAATATGGGAATCGTTGAGCAACCAATTAGTATGCTGTACACTGAGTTTGCCGTTTTAGTCGGAACGATTTATTTATTCTTGCCAATTATGATTATTACGTTAGTTGGAGTGATGGATAATATCGATAACGATATGATGGAGGCAGCTGAGAGTTTAGGGGCAAATCGTTTAACAGCTTTTATAAAAGTTGTTTTACCGATGAGTATTCCAGGTATTATTACGGGAGCAGTTCTTGTTTTTACTGGATCTCTAACAGCATATACAACTCCACAGCTTTTAGGTGGAAATAAAGCATTAGTTTTACCAACTTTAATCTATCAACGTTCAATGACTTTAAATGATTGGACGGGAGCAAGTGTTATCGCAGCCATTATGATTGTGACGACCTTAATTGTCATGAAGGGATTAAACTTCATTGCAGCAAAAGTAGATAAGCGAGGTGAACTAGATGCGTAAACATAAGATGCTAACATTGGTATCAATGTTCGTTTTTGCTTTTCTTTTCTTTCCATTAGTAATTATTACAGTGACGGCTTTTGGAACTGAAAATACAATCTCGTTCCCAATTAAAGGATTTACATTTGATTGGTTCGTGAAGGCATTAACGTCAAAAACATTTATGAATTCTTTCATTTTAAGTTTTAAATTAGCATTAATATCAACTTTAATTGCGTTAGTCATTGGGATTCCAGCAGCTTATGGAATGTCACGTTACTCAGTTAAAGGGAAGAAATTATTAAAAAGTTTCTTCTTATCTCCAACCATTGTTCCTGGAGTCGTGATTGGATATGCATTATTCCAATTCTTAGTGATTAAATTACGTATTCCAGTTTTTCAAGGATTATTATTTGGGCATTTCTTAGTTGTATTGCCTTATATTATCCGCATTGTTGGGGCTTCACTTGAGCAATTTGATTTCTCGATTGAAGAAGTAGCGTGGAGTTTAGGGTGTAATAAAATCCAGACATTCTTTAAGATTGTTTTACCAAACATCTCTAGCGGGATTATTTCAAGTTTCTTATTAGCCTTTATTAATTCATTTAATAATATTCCAGTTTCAATGTTTTTAACGGGTCCAGGAGTCACAACCTTACCAACAGCATTAATGAACTATATTGAATATTATTATGATCCAACCGTATCGGCTGTATCAGTTTTATTAATGGTTGCAACAATCGTTATTATGTTTGTTGTTGAAAAGACACTTGGAATTAATTCATTAGCAAAATAGGAGGAGACACCATGGCATTCGTAGAATTAAATGATATTCGTGTAACTTACGATGGAAAAAATGATATTTTAAAGGGATTAAATTTACAGATGCATGAAGGTGAGTTAGTGTCATTACTTGGTCCAAGTGGATGCGGTAAGACAACAACTTTACGTGTCATTGCTGGTTTTATTGATATAGCTGACGGAGACTTCTTAGTAGATAATGAAAACTTTACTAAGATTCCTGTACATAAACGTAACTTCGGTTTGGTTTTCCAAAGCTATGCTTTATTCCCACATTTAACTGTAAAGGATAACGTAGCCTTTGGGTTAAAGCTACGTAAAATGGATAAACAACAAATTGAAGAAAAAGTCGATAAAATGTTAGAAGTCTGTGGATTACTAGAGTATAAAGATCGTTTACCAAAGCAATTATCGGGAGGTCAACGTCAACGTGTCGCATTAGCACGTGCTTTAGTAATTGAGCCTAAATTATTATTACTTGATGAACCATTAAGTAATTTAGATGCAAAGCTTCGCATCCAAATGCGTGTTGAAATTAAACGAATTCAAAAAGCGTTAGGAATTACAACTGTCTTTGTTACTCACGATCAAGAGGAATGTTTTGCGATTTCAGACCGTGTTGCAGTTATGAATAAAGGCGTTATCGAGCAATACGATACACCTGAAAATATTTATGCTAAACCAAAAACTGAGTTCGTTGCAAGATTTATTGGGTTCGAAAACTTCATTCCAATGAAACATAAATCAGGAAATACATTCTTAAGTGATGATTTAACATTTAGTGTTGATGAATTACCTGATACGACTATTACATTAGGAACTATTCGTCCAGATGATATTGAGATTGTTCAAAGCTCGCAAGAAAACTGTGTCAGTGGAACAGTTTGTGTTCGTACGTTCTTAGGTAAGAGTTATCAATATGAAGTTGAAACAAAGTTAGGGAAAATCGTTGTAAATCATGACGGTGCAGATGTATATGAAATTAATGATGAATTAACATTACATTTACCAGCAAATAAAATCGTATTAGTTTAAACAGGCAAAAAGGAGACGAAGAATATGAAAAAATCATGGAAATTAGCATTAGGTGCTGCAATGGCATTAACCCTTGTTACAGGATGTTCAACAGGTTCTGAAGATTCAGGGAAACAAAAACTAGTTGTTTCAACATGGGGATTAAGTCAAGATGTTTGGGAACAAGAAGTGAAAATTCCATTCGAAGAAAAGTACAACTGTGAATTAGTATTAGATACAGGTGGAACAAATGATCGTTATACAAAATTAGCTAATAATCCAAATTCAGAGGTTGATATTATTGAATTATCACAATCAGCGGCAGCAAATGGATATGAGGCAGGATTATTTGAACAAATTGATTACTCAAAGATTTCAAATGCTTCTTCATTAATTGAGCCTGCAGCAGAATTAGCTGAAAATGGATTCGGGGCTGCTTACACAGTAAATAGTATCGGAATTATTTACAATCCAGATGAGGTTGGATTTGAAATTAATGATTGGTCAGATTTATGGAATGAAGAATTAAAAGGTAAAATTTCAATTCCAGATATCTCAACAACATTTGGGCCTGCTATGGTTTATGTAGCAAATGATTATGCAAATGGAGATATTAAAGAAGATCAAGGTGAAGCAGCATTCAAAGCATTAGCAGAATTACAACCGAACATTGTTAAAACTTATTCAAAATCAAGTGATTTAGCTAATATGTTTGCATCTGGTGAGATTGCTGTTGCTGTTGTGGGGGATTTCGGAATCCCAACGATTGAACAAGCTCAACCTAATGTGAAATTCGTTGTACCAGCATCAGGAACTTACGCAAACTTCAATACAATCGATATTAATAAAAACTCAAAAAATAAAGAGTTAGCTTACGAATATGTAAACTTCCGTTTAAGCCAAGAATTACAAAGCTCAACAGCGATTACTTTAAATGAAGCTCCAACTAATAAAGATGTTGTTTTAGATGAAGAAACAGCATTAAACAAAACATATGGTGAAGTTGCAGCAAATGCTAAAACAATTGATTATTCATTTGTTAATCCATTATTAAATAATTGGATTGATCAATGGAACCGTATTGTTAACCGTTAATTAGGATAGGTGCTCAATATGGATATGATCATTAAAAATATTTCAGTGTATCAAACATTTACTCAACAATTTGAAATAAAAGATGTTTTCATTAAAAATGGTCGATTTGCACAGATCGCAGATTCTTTATCGGTAACAGAAGAAACAGTTATTGATGGAACTGGTCTATATATGGTACCAGGATTAATTGATATTCATATGCATATTGAAAGTTCTATGACTCTACCTTCGCGTTTTTCACAGGCTGTTTTGCCTCATGGGGTTACAACTGTTGTTGCAGATCCACATGAGATTGCAAACGTGTTTGGAATCGAAGGAATTCAATCATTTTTATCCAATGCAACTGCATTGGATATTTTTTATGGAATTCCATCGTCTGTTCCTTCAACATCCCCACATTTAGAAACAACAGGTGGGTTGATTGGAGTAGATGAAGTGAAGGAACTTCTCAATCATCAAAATATTTTATGTTTGGGAGAAGTGATGAACTTTCAAGATTTATGCAAAAAAGAAAGCTCAACTATTAAAGATATTATTAAACTATGTCAAGAATTTAGACCGTCCTTACCGATTGAAGGTCATTGTCCAAAAATTAGTGGTAAAGATTTAGCAGATTTTATTGCAGCAGGAGTTACAGCAGATCATACTCAGCAAACACCTGAAAGTATTATTGAAAAAATTAAAAGTGGAATGTTTTTAGAAATTCAAAAAAAATCGATGACTAAACAGACCATTCAAACGTTAATGGATTATCATTTTTATGATTATTTTGCATTTGTCACAGATGATGTCATGGCAGACAAGTTACCTAAGGGTCATTTAAATGAAATTATTAAATATGCCGTTAAACTTGGAATGCCAGTTGAGAAGGCAATTTATTGTTCGACTTATACGCCAGCTCGTCGAATGCATTTAGAAGATCGCGGAATGATTGCGCCTGGCCGTCTAGCAGATTTTATTTTACTGACTGATGTGGATAACTTTAAGATTCATTCCGTTTACAAGGGTGGGTGTTGCGTAGCCAATGATAGGGAATCGCATCAAGAAAATCATAATCAAATATTCCCAGACCATTTCTACCACTCAATAAAATGTAAAAAGGCTGAGCCTGAAGATTTTGATATTAAGATTTCAGGGAATAAAGTGTTATGTAACATTATTCAAACACAACCACACTCAACATTTACTAAACATATTCAAAAACAGGTTCCGGTTAAAAATGGAATACTTGATTATGAATCACAAAATCTATGTTTATTAACGGTTTATGAGCGTTATGGAAAGAATGGTAATATCGCTCACGCTTTGTTAGATACCCCGATTAAAAAGAGAGGAGCGATTGCAACATCTTGGGCTCATGATCATCATAATGTCATGGTGATGGGAAATGATAAAGAAGATATGATGCTCGCTCAACAGATGATTTGTGAAATGCAAGGGGGCTATGTCGTTGTAAAAGAGGGGCAAGTTTTAGCAAAAGCTTATTTAGAAATTGGTGGTATTGTTAGTGCACAGCCAATTGAAGTATTAGCACAACAACTTAGGGACGTTCGATCTGCTATGCAAGAACTCGGATATGTTCATGATAATGAAATTATGTCATTCTCGACATTATCATTACCGGTATCCCCACAGCTAAAGGTAACTGATATGGGAATGATTAATACATTAACACAGGAAATTGTGCCATTAATTGCGGAGGTTTATCATGAAGACGTTAATTAAAAATGCTTGGATTTTAACAATGGATAAAACGCTATCAACTTATCCACAAGGTATGTTAGTCATAGAAGATGATAAGATTTCGTATGTCGGTGAGTATGATTCAGATATTGAAAAGTATGTGGATGAAGTGATTGATGCATCAGGTGGTATCTTGATTCCAGGAATGATCAATACACATGCTCATGTTTCAATGATTCCATTTCGTTCATTAGGAGATGATTGTCCAGATCGACTTCGTCGTTACCTTTTCCCTCTAGAAATTGAATGTATGAGAGCACCATTAGTCTATGAGGCTGCCCGTTATGGAATCTTAGAGATGCAACGTAGTGGGGTGACTACTTTTTTAGACATGTACTATTTTGAAGAAGAAGTAGCTCGTGCATGTGATGAGATGCAGATGCGTGGAGTACTTGGGGAGACAGTTATTAATTTTCCGACATGTGATTGCGAAGAAGCTTATGGAGGGTTAGCTTATAGTGAACAGTTTATGAGTAAATGGAGCAATCATCTGTTGGTGACGCCAATCATTGCACCACATGCAACCAATACTAATGATACAAAAGCACTACAAGATGCTCATGAGATTGCGGTTAGATATGACACGTTAATTTCAATGCATGTTGCAGAGATGGATTATGAGATGACAGAATTTCGTGAAAAGTATGATATGACACCAGTAGAATATTTAGATTCAATTGGTGTTTTAAGTGATCGATTAGTGGCTGCTCATTGTATCCATGTGAATGAAAATGACATGTTATTAATGGCAAACCGTGGCGTAAAAGTTGCACATTGTATTGGATCAAATATGAAAGCCGGAAAAGGAATTGCCCCTGTTAAAGAAATGATTGAGCATGGGTTAACTGTTGGTCTTGGAACAGACGGGCCGAGTAGTGGGAATACGTTAGACTTATTTACGCAAATGAAAACAGCAGTTTATGCACAAAAGACTCACTATAAGGATCGTTCACTATTTAAAGCAGAGGAAATTGTAAAACTAGCAACGATTAGTGGAGCCCGTGCCTTAAAAATGGATGATAAAATTGGTTCACTTGAAGTTGGAAAACAGGCCGATATTGTTTTAATTGAAACAGAATCTTTAAATATGTTTCCAATTTATGATCCTTATTCAGCGATTGTGTATAGTGCCAATTCATCTAATGTCCACAGTGTTTGGATTAATGGGGTATCCGTTTTAAAAGAGAAACAATCAATTTTTAATCAGACAGAGATTAAAACGTCACTTCAAAATGAAATGCAAAACTTTGCAAAACGTGCAATAGAGCGTTCAAAAGATTTATAAATGTGAATAAGTAAAGTCAAAAAATCCCGTAAGGTAAATCTTACGGGATTTTTTATTAGATTTATTCGTTGTGGGGGGAAGAATGGGGTGGATTAGATTCAATACAACATTGATATTCCTTTTTCAATTTAGATAATTGTACATTTATTTTTTGAGCTTTTTTGAGCATTTTTTTAGTCTTCTGACTGATACACTGTGCCTGAAAATCAAGAGCCATTAACTCGTTAGTTAAGCATTCAATTTTATTTGCAAGTGTCACACAACGAGAGCACTTTTGATTAAATTCATACATGTCACCATATTCATGTAACCAGCAATTGATTTTTGAACGGATGACTTTTTGAGCTCTAATGTAATTTGTAGTTGATTCCATATGGGAGATTGCTGAATCTAATTCATCTATTGCTTCTAGGAATTCTTCGTCGATGAGTCGTTGTAAAGCATTATATTTTTGAATCAGAGTTTCATATTCTTCAATTCTTTTGGTCATTCAAATCCCTCGTCTCTCCATTAAAAGGAATATTATGTTATAGGATATGATAGAGGATCCATGACTTGTGCCTTTAAATAGCAACAAAATAATTTTTTATCATGTGGATAAAAAATAATGAGATAAAAAAATATCAAAAGTATTGTAATATCAATGTTTTTAAATTCTAACATGAAGATTTTTAATGATTTAAATAGATAATTGCCACTAATTTGCCACCATAAATTAATTTTGGTGGCAAATTTACTTATTAAATTTATTTTCGAATAGTTGTATGGCATCGCTTTCTCCCTCTTTAGTGACATGGCTATATGTACCTAGTGTAGTTGCGATATTACTATGGCCTAAACGTTCTTGGATAACTTTAATATTGACACCAGCACTCAATAACATAGTTGCATGAGTATGACGTAATGAATGAAATCGCAAGCTTATATCAAAGTCTTTACTAATTTTTGCTGTTCTTGCTGTTAGACATTGAGGAGAAATTGGGGCTCCGTCCTCATGGCAACAGACAAAATTATGGTTTTGATATAAAGATTGATAAAATTCCTTTTGTGTAGATTGATAGCTTTGTTGAACTTTTAATGCACTTATTAATTTTTGAGTCATTAGTACAGTACGTTTACTAGAACTGGTCTTAAGAGGAGCTAATTGAAGTGGGAGTCCTACTTTTTGAATTAACTGTTTTTCAAATGTAATAGTTTTATTTTCGAAATCTACATTATCCCAAGTTAATCCTAAGATTTCTCCTCTACGACCACCTACTTGTGAAGCTATTAAAAATGGTAAATAGTAGATTTCATTTTCTAGTGATTGCAGAATATGTTCTAAATCTTTTGGCGAGATAATTTTCATCTTTGTTTCTTCTTGTTTTTTCTTTAATTCTAATTGAGTTAACGGATTATAAGGAATAATCATTTGTTTGACTGCCAATTTTAAAATATTGTTTAGAAGTTTTTTTAATGAAGAAACTGTATTATTAGAATAATTTTTTTGTTTTTTAGAGAAAAATTTTTGTAAAACATTAGAAGTGATGTTATTTAATTTGATAAAACCTAATTCGGGATAGATATGATTATTTAACAAAGAATCGTACTGTGATAGAGTGTTGTAACGGTAAGAGTTGACAGCTACATTTTCATACCAATATTCTGCGAATTCTTGCAAGGTATAACTAACATTATTTTGTACAAATCCTTGTTTTTCGTACTGCTGTAATACATCACGTAAGGCGGTTTCTGCTTCTTTTTTAGTACGAAATCCGCCTTTTTCTTTTTTCTTATATTTTCCGTCTTGCTTATAAGAAAAGTAGTAACTCCATTTCTCGCCACGTTTCCTAACTGATCCTTTCATCTAAAGCACCTCGTATAAAGTTGAAATTTTAAAAAAAGATAGGATTTTACACCTATCCTTTTTTATTTAATTTTTTCTGAATTCCTTTCTTCTCCTATGCAACTCGTAACATATGAGGTTGTTTGTGAGGCAGAATTCAATCTCATTTTTTTATATGCTTCTTCTGCTTCTTCAACTGTAGCAAAATTAAATTTGTTTAGATGTTTATGCGGTGTTGTAGAAGTTGAGTTAGAAGAAGCTGAACTATTAAATATTTGAGTAAGACCGTTAATCATATTTTTCCGAGTATTCTCATCTAAATCTAAAAAACGCTTGAAGAAATCTATTTCTGTTTCTGAGATATTTCGTTCTTGAGCGTATTTGTCTAAAGAATACTCAAATGTAACTACCTTAGAATCGGTGGTTGAGTTTTTTTCAATGGAAAGGTAATTACTGTTTTTCAGATCTTTAATACATAAATCTAGAATAGGTATATTCCATCTTTTTGCTATTATAAAAGCATCATCAGTTGAAGGTTCAACAACATCATTTTCCCACTTTTGTATTATTTTCTCGGAGTTATAGCCTAATTCTTTTGCTAATTCTAATCGACTAGTATTAGTCGATTGTAGTAAAAAACTTAGATTTCTCGCAAACAAACTAATTGGTTTAGTGTGTTTGTTTTCCATATCATCAGTTAATCCTGTTAACCAATTGGGATTAACCTCTAATATAGAAGCGATAGCCTCTATGATAGGGAGTTTTATTTTACTGACTTCTCCGTTTTCATAGCGGTAAATAGTAGCTTTATTAAGACCTGTTTTTTCAGCAATATATGGCACTTCAATTCTTTTTTCTTTTCTAACTTTACGAATACGCTCACCTATTTCTTTCGAATTCATAACTTCACCTCCTCTGTATATAGTATACACCTCGAAATTCACATTTTGCAAAAACTTTTTTTTACAATTTGCGAAAACAAGGTTGTTTTTTCGCGTTTTGTGATTGACTAGTGTCGAATTAGATGGTAGTATGTGGTTAAGAAGTCGCAAAATGTAAAAAAGAGGTGAGCGTATGAATAAAACAAAGATTAAAAATAGAATGATGCAGATGGGTGTAAAGCAAAAAGACCTAGCAACGTGTCTAGGAATAGGTGCCTCAACGATATCTCAAAAATTAAATAATGAAAGAAAGTTAACTATTTCTGAGGCGAGAAGATTGCAATTATATCTACAAATTCCTGATGACGAATTTTGCCAATATTTTTTTGATGATTTAGTCGCATAACGAGAATTAATGGTGCGGTTTAAATAATCAATAGTTCTAATCTATAGTGGTTTATATATGTGTCTTTAGAAGCGGGAGAGGAGAAATAAAAACATGGCAGTAAAAGAAAATCCAGTACCAATACTACAAAGATTAGTATTTACACTAGAAGAGGTAGGGGACTTTAAACGTCATGACGGTAATAAAAAAAATCCCTAAATAATTAGGGATTTTTTTTATTTATGTATTTGGAAGTCTTTTAAGTGTATCTGAGTTGTTCATTGGATAAGTATAGCAAACTTGAGTAAAAAAAGTAGAATAGTTAAAACTAAACTACTTTTCTACGATATGTTTTTGATAAGTTTTAATCAAATCTAGAATATATAATTGCTCTTTTTCCGAAAGATTTTTTGCAATAGCAGTTATTTCATTAAGAACATAATCACTTTTAGCTGAATTGGGATTGTCCATTTCTCCATCTCCAGTCATTAACCAATCTGGATTAATTTCTAATACTGAACAAATAGCATTAATAATTATAGGTTGTTGTGTTTCAGTTCTATTTAATTCTAGATTACTTATAACACCTCTAGAGGTTCCAATTAATTCAGCTAGTTTATCTTGTGTTATACCTTTGCTTTTACGAGCAATCTTCAATCTGTTGCCTATTGTCAACAAAAATCACCACCTTTGTATGTATCATAATACAAACTAAATGTGATGTCAACACAAAATAAAGTGTTGACGAAACAAATTAATAATGTTAATATGTGCTTATAGCACAAAGTAAAGGAGAGATTCGTATGTGTCAAAAAATTTTGAATGAGATCCATGTAAATGCAAAAGACCTTCCTTTAGAGTGTCAAGAAAAAATTTTAGATGTTGTGAAAGCTATGGCATTTACTAAAGAATGTGTGCTGAATGAGCTTAAGCAGGAACAAAAATCAGCATAGAAGCGGGAGAGGAGTAAAAAGAAAATGGCAGTAAAAGAAAATCCAGTACCAATACCACAAAGATTCGCATTGACATTAGAAGAGGTAGGGGACTTTAAATGTTGTGACGATAATAAAAAAATCCCTAATTAATTAGGGATTTTTTTTTTATTTATTCTTTGATAATAATTTTTCCTCTGTTAAGAGAAGTTCTTTAGCCATTTTTGTTAAATATTCTTGAGAGTCCAATGTTAAACTTTCAAATATTTCAATGAACTCTTTTTCAAATGGCGAAGATAAGTACATTTCACCTATGCCGTGTTTTAACCATTGTTCGTTAATATTAAATTCTGAACAAACAACTTTAATATGGCGATCTAATAGAGGTCTGGTCCCATTTTCAATCATTGAATAGGAAGTTTGAGTTATGCCGAGGCATTTTGCAAACTCTGTCTGATTTAGACCTAAAGATTTTCTTATTTCTCGCAGTCTCGTTCTCATTATATTCTCACCTCCTAATTCAATATATCACTAAAAAAATAAACTTACAATCGTTTTTATAACAAAAGGCATAAAAAAGCTTGAAAATTTATTAACTTAGTGTTAGTATAAAATCACAAAAACAATAAAAGGAGAGGTTTTATGAAAAAAGAAGCAAATATTAGTTTAATATTTAGTCAATTATCAAAGGAGAGTCAGCGTCATCTCATTAATATGGCATATATGGCGAAAGTTGCTGAATCGGGAAAAGCTAAAGAATTAGCAAAGGAACAAAAATCAGCATAGAAGCGGGAGAGGAGTAAAAAGAAAATGGCAGTAAA
>NZ_CALIOS010000074.1:0-18778 GCF_938044715.1 uncultured Turicibacter sp. | reverse complement strand
ATTATTTATCTTACTTGTTATCATCGGATGCTGCTGCTTTAGATAAGTACAGTTATTAAAATATTACCAGGCTTAAGATAATCGTGTAAGAAGAGATGTTATTTGCTTGCAAATAGCATCTTTTTTATTATCAACTCTCTCTGATGTGAGGATTTCGTCTGTTTCCGTCATCAATTGAATCGAGTTTTAAAAATTACCTTTTTGTCCTATTAGCCAAATTTGTATTTGTTTGATATAATATGGTTTAGTTAGAATGGAGGGTTTTTAATGATCACGATGAAAGACATTATTCGCGAGGGACATCCAACGTTGTCTAAGGTAGCTAGTGAGGTCGCGATTCCATTAAGCAAAGAAGATGTTCAGTTAATGAAAGATATGTTACAATTCATTATTAATAGTCAAACACCTGAGGTTGCTAAGAAGTATCAATTGCGTGAAAGTGTTGGACTTGCGGCTCCTCAGTTAAATTTAGATAAACGTATTATTGCTGTTCATACTGAAGATGAAAAAGGAAAACTTTATTCTCTTGCCTTAGCAAATCCAAAGATTGTGAGTTACTCTGAGGAAATCACTTATTTACCTATGGGTGAAGGGTGTTTATCAGTTGATCGTGAAGTCGAAGGCTTCGTTCCTCGTTACCGTCGTATTACGGTTGAGGGATATAATTTAAAAGGTGAAAAGATCAAATTCCGTTTACGTGACTATGTTTCAATTGTGTTCCAACATGAAATTGATCACTTAAATGGTCACTTATTCATCGATCATATTGATCCAAAACAGCCTTTAGCACCGATTGCGAATGCTAAACCATTAGAATTCTAAAAAAAGACCGAAATCGGTCTTTTTTTAATGTACTTTTTCTTTTGTTTTGGCATAAAAGGAGATGAGTTTTTTCTCAGCTTTTGGATCTCGTCCCATCGATACGGCTCTTTCATAAAATTGAATAGCATGATGTTCATCATTTAGGTAGTTTTCATGTAAGGCTCCCATATTAAAATAAAGTTCACCAGCATATTTGACTGGTAACTGACGAGATTTGATGAGTTGGTGAGCTTTATTGTAATATTCAAGCGCCTCTTTGAAGTTTGATAGATGGTAAAAATACAGATGACCGATGTTAACATAGGTACTTGGTGTCTGATCATCGATTTCTAGGATTTTGAGGTAATATTCTAGGGCTGCATCGTAGTTTTTGAGGATTTCAACATTTAGGTACGATAAAGCGTTAAGTGCTAAGAGATTATTAGGATTAATCTCAAGGACTTTTTTATAATAAGTGATCGCTGATTCATAATCGTCTAATTCGAAGTCGTAGATATTGGCGATTTCTAATGTTAGGCTTTCATCGTTGTCAAAGTATTGTAAGGCTTTGACGAGAACCTCGACTCCTTTTTTAGGTTCGTGAAGATCGAGGGAGTAAAGTCCTCGAAGTCCTTGGTAGGAGATGAGAGCTTTGGGGTCAAGTTCGATGGCACGTTCGTAGTATTTGATGGCTGCGTCATATTCTTGGAAGTGATGACGCAAGATGTAGGCAAAGTTGTGGCAAACGAGAGCATTTTCTGGGTCGAGTTTGAGAACTTCTTCGTAGGCTTCTCGCGCGGCATCATAGCATTCAATTTTGACATAGGCATCAGCTAGATTAGCAAGTGAAGTTGTTTTATTTTTGGCAAAGGTCACTGCTTTTTCAAAGTAATCAACCGCACGTTCTGGGTCGTTTTTGTACTTAATGAGGATGCATCCGATGTTATTTAAGTTTCTGGCATTGGTTGAGTCGAGGCTCTCTACTTTTTTAGAGTATTCGTAAGCAAGTTCGACGTTTTCTTCAAGATCAATGCAAAGTTCCACTAGATTTAGATAGGCATCGATATAATGATCATCATATTCGATAGCTTTTTGATAATGCTTGAGTGCCTGATGTGGGTTGTTTAGAAATTGGTCATAAAGGATGGCCAGATTAAAATGAATGGTTGCTGATGTATCGTTATAATCAAGAGCTAAACGATAGTTTTGCTCAGCTAGTTTATAATCTTGATAATGTTCAATGGCAATGATACCAAGGGCATTATAGACGGCCGCTAGGTTTTGTTTTCGTTCTAGTTGTTCTAGCAGAAGGCTTTCAGCTTCTTGAAATTGTTTGTCATCGAGTAGTTGTTCGATGTATGCTAATGGATTTGGCTGTGTATTTGGCATCTAGCCCACTCCCCTCTTTTAAAATAATCCCAGTTGTTCACAGGCATAGTAGATGCCATCTTCATCAATTGATTTTGTGACGAAATCAGCGTATGATTTGACTTCGTCTGAGGCATTCCCCATGGCCACGCCAATGTCGGCTAGTTGTAGCATTTCGATGTCATTATATCCATCTCCAAAGGCGATTACTTTTTCCGGTTTTTGTTCCATATATTCGATTAAAGCTTTAATTCCTTCGGCTTTTGAACCATTCACTGGTACAATGTCAGCTCCAAAGTTTAGCCAAGGAATAAAGCGTAGATGTTCTTTGTATTTTTTTGGCAACTGTGCAAAATCTTCACAGAAATACCACGCTTGTAAAATCGGTTCTTCTTTATGTAGGTTAGGTAAGATTTCTGGGAAGTCGATTGAAACGCGCTTGAAGGATTCTTGAACGATTTCGTTATTTCCAGTGACAGTAGCGCGATTAGCGGTTAATAGTCCAATGACTTGGTTTAGGTTTTTGGCATCTTCGATGAATTCGTCGATGACGTTTGTAGGAATGGCATTTTCATAGATGACTTCGCCTTTATGTGTAATATGTTGCCCATTTGCTGTCACAAAGGTATTGAATGGGAGTTGTTTAAGGCGCTCATCCACTAAGAATAAGGCACGGCCTGTTGCGATACCGAGATCATGTCCGGCTTGTTGAAGTTTTTGAATAGCTAGAATGGTGCTACTCGGTATTTGATTCGTTTCGCTCTTAAGAATCGTGCCATCTATATCAAATAAAATTAAGCTTTTTTCCATCACTTTCACTTCCTTTATCTTATTATGTCTAATTTTTTTGTTATTTCATTCATCATAGTAAATTTATTACATAAATTCAAGTCCTAATCTGTTATATTCCCTCGATGTAATGGTATAATAAAAGATGTTGGTTATGGACTTTAATAGAATTTATTTTTATAAATATTTTTTCGACCTTTTTTGAAACTCATGTTATAATGTTAGCATGATGTCCAGAATATGTTAAGGACCAGAAACGTTTTGAGGAATTATAAACGAGTGTAAAATGGATTGTTTTTTTTGAATTGTAATGAATTATTATAGGAAAGGGCGTGTCTTATGAGTCAACGCAAAAAAAGTTCGCCGATTAAGCCGAATGATGTGGCTGTTTTCGCTCTAGGCGGATTAGGTGAAATCGGAAAAAATATGTACTGTGTTCAGTACCGCGATGAGATTTGTATTATCGATGCGGGGATCAAGTTCCCAGAAGATTATTTACTTGGAGTGGATTATGTCATTCCAGATTATCAATATTTAATTGAGAATCAAGATAAAATTGTAGGTTTATTTATTACCCACGGTCATGAGGATCATATTGGTGGGATTCCATTTTTACTTCGTCAATTAAAAATTCCTAAAATCTATGCTGGTAAATTAGCGATTGGTTTAATTAAAAATAAGTTAGAAGAACGTAAGCTATTACGTCAAGCCAACATTGTCGAGTTTAATTCTGATACGGTGATTAAATCAAAGCATTTTACGTTTGAGTTCTTCCGTACGAATCATAGTATTCCGGATTCTTATGGGATTGCAATCAAAACACCTCATGGAATTATCGTTCATACAGGTGACTTCAAGTTCGATTTCACACCAATTGGACCACCAGCTGAGTATGCTAAGATGGCTCGTTTAGGGGAAGAAGGCGTTTTATGTCTTTTATCTGATAGTACGAACAGTGAATTACCTATTTTCACGATTTCTGAGCGTCGAGTTGGGGAAAGCTTAGGCGATATCTTCAAGAAGATTGACGGTCGTATTATTATTGCGACATTTGCTTCTAACGTTCACCGTGTCCAACAAATTGTGGAGGCGTGTGTGGCAACAAATCGTAAGATTGCGATTTTCGGTCGTAGTATGGAAGCCACAATTAAAATTGGTTTAGAATATGGGTATATTCATTGCCCTGAGGATACGTTTGTATCGGCAAATGAGGTGAAGCATTTACCACAAAATGAGGTTACCATTTTATGTACAGGATCTCAAGGTGAGCCTTTAGCGGCGCTTTCTCGTATTGCAAATGGAACACATCGTCAGATTCAAATTATTCCAGGTGATACGGTGATTTTCTCTTCTTCACCGATTCCAGGAAATGCGTTAAGTGTTGGTAAGACGATCAATGCGTTGTATCGTGCGGGTGCTGAGGTTATTACGCATAGTCCTTTAACGGATATTCATACATCTGGACATGCTGGACAAGAAGAGCTAAAGTTAATGCTTAATTTAATGCGTCCAAAATATTTCTTACCGATTCACGGTGAGTACCGTATGTTAAGTATTCATGCTGAACTTGGGGTGCAATGTGGAGTTCCGGAAGAAAATTGCTTCGTACTTAATAATGGTGATGTGTTAGCCTTTAATCAACACGGAGCACGCGTTTCAGGTCGTATTCATTCGGGAACGATTTATACGGATAGTAGCGGGATTGGCGATGTTGGAACTGAGATTATTCGTGATCGTAAGATTTTATCTGAAGATGGTCTTGTCATTGTTGCCGTTTCAATTAAACGCGCTGAAAAACGTTTATTAAATGGACCAAATGTGGTCTCTCGTGGATTTGTTTATATGAAGGAATCTGAGGATTTAATTAAAAATACTGAGATTGCAGTTCGCGAGATTGTGTTACATAAACTTCAAACATCTAAGCATGTTTCAACTGAAGAGTTGAAGTCTGCCATTTCTGATGTAGTAGCTCCATTCTTATTTAGTAAAACTCAACGTCGCCCAATGATTTTACCAATCATTATGGAGATTTAATAAAAAAATCGTAGGGAATAAAATCCCTACGATTTTTTATTGCAATGATTCATCAATTTTGAAAAATTTGATGGCGTATATTTCAAACGTATCATGATGCTCACGAATGCTAAGTGTCAGATTGACATTGGCAACCTCATCTGGTAACTCTAGGCTAACCTCTACGTTATACCCCACTGTTTTGTCTTCATGAAATGATTCTTCTAAGTGAATATCTTTTACAGTGATATCAGATTGATATTTCTCTGCGGCTTGAATGGGGATGACGCCATAGTTCTGTTGTGTAAAAAATAGGTAGCAGTCTTTAGTAAAGTATGGTGCTATTTTTTCGCTTAACTGATTGTAGGCCTCTCTTTGTTCTGTTTTTTCATCGTATTTATAAGTTAAAAATTCCGTTATAAATTGTTGTACAAATTCATTGGCTGTTTGTGTTTTAGTTAAGGTTTGACAGCCAGATAATGCTATTAATAAGCACAGGAAAACGAGGATGATTCTTAATTTTTTCATCGTAATCTCTCCTTTACTTTCACTTCCTTCTCTTTAATTTTAATGTAACATATTTTTTCTATTAAATGTTTGATTTAGAGTCATTTTTTTATGGACTAACAACTTCAGCTGTTATTTTTTTGGTTTTGATTAGGAAGTAGCCAAAGTGGGTGCTTCATTCATCTGTGATTGTCAACTAGCTTAATTGTGTGCTCTTCACGAAAAGTAAAAAAGAGGAACCCATAATGGGTTCCTCTTTTCTATTATTTTTGAACAATGTTTACTTTAACAATGTTTGCTGAGGCGTAGTTCCCTACTTCATCCGTGTATGATGTTAAGTTGATTCCTTCTTGTGTTCCACCCTCTTTGAATGTTACATATCCTGCAAGCGCAACTGGTGTATTTAAGTCACCACCGTATTGACCAATCTCTGTACGTGCATCGAATGTCATCGGTGCTTCATTCATTTTTGTCACTTTATATTGTGGGTTTTTGCTATCTGTTGTTTTTTCTGTATCCACTTCTGCAATTGAGTAGATAGTTTTAATGTCACCTTCACCGATGTTTAAAATCATGTGAACGATTCCGTTTTTATCCATTGTTGCGGTTGTATATGTCGGTAATTCTAATGTATTCACTAATTGTCCATTCTCATATTGTTCAACACTTAGGTTGATATCATATGATGATCCTTCTGGTAATACCATGGAAGCAACTGTACTTTGGTCTTGTCCATAATCAGCTGATTCTAATAATAATCCGATTACTCCATTGATATCTTGTTTAACGATCTTAACATCACCTTCTGGTAATTTTGACCCGCTACATCCTGCTAATCCGACTGTCACAAGTAATGCTGAAAGCATTAATCCAATTTTTTTAAAGTTCATGCTTTATCCCTCACTTAAGTTTTTCTTAAATTTTGATAATGGAACAAGTATATCACAACCGTTATCATAAACTTGTATTTTTTGTGTTCAAGATATATTTTTTACCTTTTTTATACATCATATTCATGTATTTTATCATTTTTTGTAAATTATCTCCTTGAAACATTCAATCGGATAAAAGTTTGTTTATTCCTGTTTTTAAAAAATACTGTGATTTACAAAGAAATGACGTTATTTTTTTTCGTTTATAAATTGAATGGCTTCTTTTAAAATCAATTTTACATTTTCAAATGTTAATTGCATAATGGCTTCTTCTTGGTTGAGCCATTTATAATCCATGATTTCAACGACTTGGATTTGAACAGATGCCTCTGTTGCTTCTCCTAAGAAGAAAATAACTTCTTTAAGGTTACCATTTTCCAATTTGTAGTGACAAGACGTTTTGAACCCCTCTACTACTGATAGGGGTAAACCTGTTTCCTCGAATACTTCGCGAATAGCTGTCTCTTTTTCGGTCTCCCCTATTTCCATATGTCCTTTTGGAAAGCTCCAATGATTATTGATTCGACTTTGAAGTAGTAAAAATTTTGGTTCTTTTTCTAATGAATGATAAACCATGATCCCACATGATTTTTCAATACTCATCTTATTCTCCCGCTACATCATACATTAGGATGGTTTCCATTGTTCCGGCATCACTTTTTAAGGTATCGATGTAAACAAAGCCGTATTTTTCGTAAAGATTTTCTTCTTCGGTTGAAAGATAGACTTTTTTAAATCCTTGTTGTTTAGCATATTCGAGGACGTGTTGAATCATTTGTTGGCTAATTCTTTTTCCACGATGATGTTCATCGACAAAGACAAATCCGATCCAGGGAGTATAAGGACAGTTTGGAATGAAATCTGTTTTGGTTAGCGTGCAATATCCTACGACTTCTCCTTTTTCTATAGCTACAAAAGGGCATTCGAAGTCTGAAAATTGTTGCCCTTTCATTCGTCTAGCTAAATGGGGCCCTGCTCCCCATGAACAGTGGTTGGCCATTTCAATCGTTTTATTATAATATTCATCCTGAATTGTCAGTTTTCTAATTTCCATTTATTTCTCCTTATTGTTGGGATTCAATCTGATTCTTGATTGGTGACATTAAGTTAATTTTTGTGATTCCTTTGTAGTAGGTAAACCCAATCATAGCCCCGATGAGATTTAGGATAAGTCATCAACATCAAAACTTCCAAGGCATGTCTGTTGAAGGGTTTCACCTATCATCATGCTCTTACTCAAAACAAAAGTACTAAATGTCTGTCATTTAGACCTCCATGATGTCACAGCTAAGAGATTTAAGCGGCTTGATATCCTCTGTGTATCGAGACAGATTTCACTTCCCTTTTTCGTTTTTTCTCTCACTTTCTTTTAGTCGCCGATCGACGTCTTTATCGTATGAATCATAGGATAAAAAATATAGGATTCCAGCTAGGGTAACTCCGGCAATACAGATAGCGATGAGAATATCAATGATGAGTTCTTTCGTCATTTTTTCACTCCTTTAATTAGAAATCATTGATTTTGATGTCATAAATAGCTTAGGCTAAAGGCCTTAGTCCTATTTTTTGTATCAATAGAAAATTTCTGTCGTAAGGCAAAAGTTAAAACTACTAATCTCATCCATAATTACGTTCTTGTCTGTTTTACGTTCGTAACCATCACTCACAATCCATCTAAACAGGCTGTTGCAAATGATCCTAGTAAGAGAAGAGCCTTTTATATCTACGAATGTTTCTTAATATAAATTCTCAATGCTCTAACTAATAAAACATATAAATAAATAACCGAGATTATCACTATAAGTGAGATAACTTGTCCGATCATCATATTTGCAGATGGCATGATATAAATTTCCATGTTGAACTCCTCTCTGATTCAAACTAACTTAGATTGGGCCATTAATTTTCAGCCTTTTCCACTTATTTAAACAACTAATAAAGCTTCAATGATTATTGTAACTAAAATGGCAAACCCGCTTTGATTTCCCATCAGTCCCTGAAATCTTTTCCTATTTCATCACTAATGACTTGGAAAAGTCATGATTTCTCCTAGTTCAGATACTGAAACTAAGAATAAACCTCAACCTTCCTTTTTAATAGTTTAATTATATACTATAATTTGTAAAAATAAGGAAATCATGTCATAGTTTAGGTATAATTAAGATCTGACATCTATTGGAGGGGAATTATTTATGATCCGATTCGACGTGTCATTTTTAATCTTAAAAGGAACGAGGAACAAAGATGATTATTGAAATTAAAGAGGATTTACTAACAGAAGTGGCTCGATTTGCCTGGGAATTTGAACGTCAGCAAGAGACGTGTAGTTTTCCAAAATATAAAGATTTTGGTGACCTTTATGAACGATTTTCTAAATCGTTAAATGATAACGAAGACAAGATTTTAGCCTATATCGAGGATCAGGAGCTGATAGGTGTTTTAACTTTACAAGTAAAGTCACAGGATTTATATCTCCAATCATTAGGGGGAATTTTTGCAAAACGTGATTTTAATCGAGTTGCCTCAAAGTTTATTGATTATCTTCGCGATCATTATTTAAATTTCGAATTATTTTTTGGTTATCCTATTGAAAATCAGGTGGCAATTTCTTACTTAGAAAGTATTCAGGCTGAACTTTTGGATGCCTGTGTGACGATGAAACTTCAAAAAGAGGATTTCATGTCTATTACGCCTCATCATGAAGTGATTCCATTACCTAAGGAACGTTATGCGAGTATGCTATCTTCCATGATACACATCATCCAAATCTGTACTGGAATAGCAAACGAATTTTTGAACATCTTGATTTATGGAAGATTTATGTGGGTGTTGAGCAGGATTCCATTGTTGGAAGTCTATTTATTAGATGTAATAGCGTGGAATATGAAATTTTTGGGCTTTCACTTAATCAAGCCTATCAAAACCAAGGTTTAGAACTTGACTTACTTTCGGTGTCTTTAGAGGATTGTCTCAATCCATCCCTAGACTATGTGCTCTTCTTTGTCGATGAAGAAACTCCTACACAAATTGAAGCTACTTTAAGAGTTGGATTTAAACCCATTGATACGTATCGCTGTTATAAAATACAACTTTAAAACTAAAAAATAGAGCTTATCCGTCAATGATTGAGTTCTATTTTTTTATGTCCGGAAAACTCCCTCAAAAAGTGATGGTAGCTACAACTAAAATCACAACCTTTAATTTTTGTTTTATTTTCTCAACATTTTCCCTCATTAAACATGTCATAATTAACAGTAGGACGAGCATTTCTCTGCTATATGATTCTAGTTTTATTGTACTCCCCTATTAAAATAGATTGATGGTGCTATTTAGAATTTTTATTAATATTTGCTTTTAATACTTTAACCGTCAGTCTAAATAAATAAACGAATGGAATCAGTAAGACTCCGATAACAGCCAATTGTATCAATAAGGCCATGGTCTCCGACATGGTATCTCCCCTCTCTCTTTTGTTATTAAGTTCATTTTAAATCAAAAACCAAATATTAACAATTCAATTTTATTTTTCATCATATAGCTCAAAATGAATGTAGTCCCTACTCTATCTTAAGAAAATCTTAAGGTTTTAGACACTGGATGTCTATTTCTTTCTGAATTGATATATGGTAAAATAACGTTAATTTTGGAAGAGTCAGGGGGAGATCATTAGAGTCTAGTAAATGAATCACATAAAAATTATAGAGAAGATAGAGGATTGAAGTTATGATAAAAAAAGGTTTATTTAAAAAAGCGGTATTAACTTTAGCTGTTTTTGCAGGATTCGGAGCATCGACGACTGTTTTCGCTGGAACCTCATTTAGTGGTGAGTATCGCCAAGGCGAAATTTTATCTTTCGGTTCAAATTTAAATAAAAAAGAAGAAGCCGCATTACGCGAGTATTTTGGTGTATCTGCCGATATGCCGGCCATTTATGTTGATAATGCAACAGCAATCGAGCAACTAGGTTTAGCTCCTAACGCATTAGATAATTATACAGGGGGATGGTACTCATCTGCCTATGTAAAGTTAACAAGTGGTGGCGGTGTTCAGGTTACATCCAAAAACGTCAGTTTAGTAACGAACGAAATGTTTACAAATGCGTTAATTACGTCTGGTATTACAAACGCTGAAGTTAATGTATCTGCTCCATTTATGGTAACGGGCGAGTCTGCCTTAGCAGGAATTTTAGCTGGAGCCGAGGAAATTATGGGTGAAGCTTTATCAGAAGAGAATAAAGTGGTCGCTAAAGAGGAGATCGATACAACACTCGATATCGCTGACGAGATTTTAAAGGATGAAACGAATGAAATTAACTCATCAGGAGATTCATCAAATGTTGCATCTGGAATTATCAATGATATTAAGCAACAAGTCATCAAGGATTCTCCTAACTCAACACAAATTCAAGAAATTATCATTAATGTCACGAACAATTATGGTGTTGAATTAAGTGAAGAAGCAAATGCTCGTGTGTTAAGTTTGATGGAAGACGTGAATGATTTAAATATTGATTACAAAGATATTGAGGAAACGATGAACAATATCGGTGATAAAATTTCTGAAAGCTTAAAAGAAGCGGGAATTAAGTTAAAAGAATCTGGTTTCTTTGAAAAAATCGGTGATTGGTTTGTTGATTTATTTAAAAATTTCGTAAACTGGATTAAAGGGTTATTTACAGGTGGAAATGAAACAGCCCCAACAGATGCAATCGTTCCTGAAACTAGTGAGTCATTAGAAACAACCGATGAGGTTGAATCAACAGAAGAGACAGATGCCCCTCAAGATGAAGAAGTCGTGGCTCCTGAGTCAGAAAAATTAGAGACAACCGATGAAGCAATTGAGATGCCAGTAACAGAAGAAAATACAGCAGATTCAGAAACGGTAACAGAGGAAACTCCGGCAGAAGAACCCACATCAGATGCTGAGGCAACACCAAATACAGAATCAGATGAAGCATCTGAACTAGTCAATCAAGCAACAGAGGAGACACAAACTGTTCAAGAATAATAGTAAAAAAGTGATGAATTGGACTTTCCATTCATCACTTTTTTTAATTCCTCACAGTTATTTCCTCTCCCTTTCATCTCAAAAGGTTTTCAGAATCTCTTTTTCGTAAAGTTAACTTTACATTATCATTCAAATCACATATACTATGAATGTAAAGTTAACTTTACATCAAAAAAACAGAAAGGAGTTGCGATGTGAAAAATCGATTAGAAGAACTTCGAAAAGCACGTGGAATAAATCAAGAAGAATTGGCCACTATTCTTGAGGTATCCCGTCAAACAATCAGCTCACTTGAAAAGGGAAGATACAATCCCTCTATTGTGTTAGCTTTTAAGATTGCGCGTTATTTTTGTTTAACTATTGAAGAGATTTTTATTTATGAGGAGGAGTCAGAATGTTAAAAAAACAGGCTGTTTGGATTGCCGGAATGATTGTTGGAATACTATTAGTGACACTTGGATTTTTTATGCAAGATGAAGCGGTTAAGACGATCTCTGGCATCTTGATTGGAATTGGATCAGGGTTATTCGGTTTAAGTGTTGCTCAACTTTATATGATTTCTTATGAACACAAAAATCCTGAAATTGTTAAACAAAATGAAATCGAGTTTAAAGATGAACGCAGTGTCATGATTCGCGACAAAGCGAAAGCAAAAGCTGGCGATATTACAAGCTGGTGTGTGTTAGGGGTGGCTTGGATTAATATTTTAGTGGATGGTTCGCTTTGGATTACGCTGATTTGTTGTGCTCTTTCAGCACTTCATGTTGGTATCGGACTCTATCTCATGACGAAATACGATAAGGAATTGTAATAAAAAAGAACCTGCACACGCAGGTTCTTTTTCTTTGATTCCATCATCGACATCATGATCATCGATTCCACGCTTCTTTTAACGATGATTTCTAAGGATGGATTCAGATGCAGATGACTTCTTTATTCACATTGAGAAATTTAATGTTTATCTGCCTACCTTTAATTATCTTCAACTGATTCTTCTAGTTGTTTTGGACATCCCGTCAAAAAGCTAACTCAGTCTTTTCATTCGATTCATTTGTTAGATGTTCTCACCTAATACTTTTTCAAACGCAATTCGAGGACTTCCATCCTCCACATAAATGATGCCACAAGACGTGAAATTATTTTTTTGAAGTAATTTTTGCATGGATTTATTATCCTGATGCGTATCGACTTTAATACTGTGAACACCTTTTTCTAAACAAAGTTGCTCGACTTCCTTAATGATGTCTGATGAGAGGCCTGTTCCTTTATAACGGTTGTCTACAGCTATTCGATGTATCACTGCATAATCCCCACCCGTTAGCCAGCTTCCCGCTTCAATTTGGTTATAATTTTTCTCACCATCGAAAGAAATCGCGGCCGTTGCCACCACTTGATTATCTTTGATTAGAATGTGGCTATGACCATGAGCGATGTCATGGCTTATCGTACTTAGATTCGGGTAATTATTTTGCCATTGATCAATGCCATTTGCTTTAAAGTAAGCCTGTGCCTGTTTGATAATTTCCATAATCGAATCAAGATCAGCTTCCGTTGATTTTCTAAACTTCATCGTCATTCTCCTTTTAACTTCTTAATCATTTGTCTTTTTCCTATCATATCACCCATTTTAAAGAGTTAACAAGTTTCATCCATAAAATAATGGCAAAAATTATCCAACTGATTCCCCTTTAGGGTCGTGATAAACGAAATGAATTCAATAAAAATAGCACATCAACTGATGTACTATCTTTACTATTCTTTCTTATTTTATCCCTCTCCCTTTGCTTTAAGCATACTAAATGAAACGAGTAAAAAAGTAAACGGAGTGACAGAGAGTGTTAAAAATAAGGCCATTATTCGCGGTGCCCCTAATCCTTCTACTAAAATAACAAGCGTTAGAATCTGGATGAGGTAAGTCGGTAAATTTGCCATAAAAAAATGAAAAAATTGTTTGAACGATAAGGGCATCACGTACGTAAAATGACTATTTAAAATATAAGAGCAAAAAAGTGCTACCGTGAAACTATACGTCTGTGCCCCAATAAATTGTCGTCCTTTGAAAACTAAGAAAATATAAATGACTTGTTGAATCATTGTGTTCACAAAACCAACTAATCCAAATTTAATGAAATACTTTCTGATTACTTCTTTAATGAACTGCATAACTATGCCCCCTGCTTACCACTATTTACAGAATTAAAAAAATAAACTAAGTTAGTAGGTATTTTTGCGACTGTATTCCTACTCCCAAATAGACATTCTATAGTCTAGCTAAAGGTTTCTAACCTATTAAAAACTTATCTAGACTTATATATATGCAGAAATTCATGGCATATGCTGGTTCAAATAAATGGTCATCAATGATTAGATTCCCTTTATGTCATGCTGATAAGGTCGCCTGACTGCTTTGTTATTAGCAACAAAGCTCTGTTTTAAATTTAAAAGGACTATTAGCCAGATTAGCGTCTAACCTACTGAAACTTAGATTTGATATGAGACGATCGTTTGAAGTTTAAAACGGGGCGTCTATTTAATCATTTTAGATTTACAAAGAGATTCGAAACAGTGGGAAATAAATCATTATCAAAATCCGTTCTAATAAATTGTAATTAATTAGAAATGTATTTTTCATGATACAATAAGCATAGAATGGGAGGAGATATAAATGAAAAAATTTTTAGGAAGTTGTCTTGTATTGAGTTGTATCCTTACTTTAATGGGATGTCAAACCCATACAACTGAATTAGTTCCTCAAACTTTATCTGAGAAAGAAGAGTATTTATTAAGTCTGACCGGTCATAAAGTATTATTATATTCGTTAAATCATTTGCCTGCTCATGATGGATATGAGCTTTCATTAACTTATGAAGTGTATGAGCAAAAAGAATTAGTCAAAGAGTATCAATTTTTTGGAATGAGTGAACCTGAACCAGCCGGACGTTCTGTTGATGAGACGATTGGTCTCAATTTTCAAGGCAATCAAATCCGTGTGTTGTCAGGAAAAGATGGAATGATGGCAAGTGGAAGTCTCAAAATTGAGGAAGATTTGACGCAGTATTCACAAGCTTTTTTCAGTGAACCCATGGCTCTCCCACTTGGAACAGAACTTTATATCTATTATGCTAATAATGGAGGTTCTATTGCAACCAATATTCCAATAGGCATTCCGCTAGATGAGGTTAATTTAGACGAGTTCTTCAACGTCGGGGAGTCGGTTATTTTAATTAAATTATCACTTCAGCCTTATTCAGACTAAAGGAGTATGAAAATGAAACAATTCGAAAATTTATCATTTGAGATCTTACATGAAACTGATCTTACTATTTTAACCCCTATCATGGAACGCGCATTTGACGAGGATACACGAATTCATCTAAATAAACCGAAGGGTGGACCTGCTGGTTATGATAACGGAGATTTCCTTCGTCGCTTTGGGCTTCATCCTAATTCAACGTCTTATAAAATTTCAATGGATGGAAAACCGATTGGGAGCATCATTCTATGGCTTAATCACGACACAAATATTCATTTCTTAGGAAATATCTTTATTGATCCTAGCCTTCAAAATAAGGGAATCGGTTTGAAAATTTGGAACTTTATTGAGAAACAATATCCAAATACCCTGAAGTGGTGTACCGATACTCCGGGCTTCTCTAAGCGTAACCATCATTTTTATGTCAACAAATGTGGATTCCATCTTGTCAAAATTGAAAATCCAATGAAGGATGATGCATGTCAATATATCTTAGAGAAAACATACTAAAAGGGCCAAGCATTTTTGCTTGACCCTTTTAATGATCACTTTGTTTACTGATGACTTTAATTCGGCAGATACAATGAATGAATCCTAAAATCATCAATGAAATCGTGTATAACTTGGCTTCAATAAAGAAATCTACGATGACGTCAATCCCACTATAATAATTTAAGAGTTCTTTTTGATTAATACTTTGGCTTGTCGTTTGAAGTACCATTAAAATTCCCATCAACCATAAAATAATACTCCCTTGCTTCCCATCTTTTTTTAAAGATAATTTAAATTGTAAGCCTATAAATAAGATTAATAAAATCATCTGTATTAACCCATGCCCCTCTAAAAATTCATACATTAAACTCCGCCCTCTCACGAATCTTTGTGATCATACCACCTTTTATCATCCAACTCCTCTTTACCTTTTTAACTTCATTATATCACGTATAGAAATTAATGAATTATCGATTGATACAAAAAAAAAAGAGCCAAAATTGGCTCTGATTAACTATTTAATAACCAGTGATCAAATTCACTGATGTCTTTGTTTTCTCCAATGACAAGTAACACGTCGCCTTCTTTGACTTCTGTGTTCGCTTGAGGTACAACAATGTTATCACGACGTTTAATGGCTGCAATATTGATGCCAAAACGTTGTGGAATATTTAAATCGATTAAGGTTTGCCCAACAATTGGCCCCGCTGCTAATAATTCAACGATACTATAATTGTCTGATAGCACTAAGTAATCGAGTACGAAGTCTGATAACATTTGATGTGCTAGACGTTTTCCTGTATCTTTTTCAGGTTGAATGACTGAATCAGCACCGATTTTTAAAATAACTTTTTTATGGTAATCATTTACCACTTTTACCGTTACTTTATTTACGCCAATTTCTTTTAATAATAAGGCTGTTAAAATACTGGCTTGGATATTTTGTCCAATTCCTACGATAACATGGTCAATGTTACGAATTCCGATACTTCTTAAGGCTTCTTCGTCTGTTGAATCTAAAATGATGGCTTGTGTTGCAATATTAACATATTTTTTAATCACTTCTTCATTGTTATCAATGGCGATAACATCTGCTCCTTGACGAGCTAATTCTTCAACGACACTTCCACCAAATTGGCCACAACCAATGACGGCGAATGTTGTATCTTTCTTTTCCATACAAAATCCCTCTTTATTATTGTCAGGCATCTCACGATGACTTTTTTTAAACTTTATTATGTGTTAAAGTTTCATGATTTATTTTAACACGTTTAAAAACAATCGTCTACATCCAAAAAAAATGTAACCTTATATAATTTAACTCTTTTTGATAAAGAAACTTTATGGATTCAACGTTGAATGACGATCATCCGTTAGAAATTTGTTACATCTTTTAATGAAGTGTCTGTTATAATAAGCATGAGGTGAAAAGAATGAAAGAACCGTTTATTAAAAAAGACAATCTATTATTTATTGAACCATGGATGAATCAGGATTCTAATTTGATTGCAGGGTTTACCACGCTACAAGATGGAACTTCTGTTGGGGCCTTCCAAGGTTTAAACATTGCGTATCATGTTGGAGATGAGCCAACGGCCGTGTTAAACAACCGACGACTTGTTGCAGAGGCCATTCAAGCTCCCCTTGAGCAATGGGTATTTGCAGAGCAATTACACACGACGAATGTTCATAAGGTGACGAGCGCTGATTTAGGGGCTGGAGTCCACAGTTTTGAATCTGGAATTAAGGCAACAGATGGACTTTATACAACGGAATCAAATGTGGTCTTAGCAACGTTTTATGCAGATTGTACTCCGCTTTATTTCTACGTTCCAACTCGTCATTTAATCGGGGTTGCACATGCAGGATGGCGTGGAACAGTTGATGGAATGATGCATGAAATGCTTCGCACATTAAAGGATGTGGAAGGAATCAAACCTGAGGAAATCTTCGTAACCATTGGACCATGTATCGGTCGCGATGCTTACCGTGTTGATGATACGGTAATTGATGAAGTGAAGAAATCATGTGTTGCTAACGTTGAAGAAACGTTTGTTGAGCTAGGTAGAGGCCAATATAAGTTTGACCCGAAATTGCTCAACTATAAGCAAGCGTTGCATGAAGGAGTTCCTGCTGGAAATATTTCAGTGACCTCTTATTGCACCTATACAGACAGCGATTTATTCTACAGTTTTAGAAAAAATTCAGTGACAGGACGCATGATGAACTTCATGTGCTTAAAAGATTAATCATAAAAAGGGCGAACTCTATTGAGGTTGCCCTTTTTTAGAGCCTAATAATCCCCTTCCTCCAACTAAATGATGTGTGAATTGAATATCCTAGTTAGATAGTAATAAGATTTGACGAGCAAAATATTGAAAACTAGACTCCTTTACCATTTTGATTAATACACTATTAATCCGTTTTACGATATTCGATATGTCTCTTACTTCCTGAGTCATGATTCAAGGAAATCATACATGTTTATAAATTTAGTTGTTACATCTAATGGATGTTCATCTCACTATCAGGTTTATCTTCTGATACCTATGCGTAAGTTAATAAACATGATTAACCCTATTTACTTTTTTCTATATTCACTAATAGTGACTCCTGTCCACATCTGAAAGGCTCTTATAAACGAATTTGAATCTTGGTATCCTAATAAATAAGCGATATCTTCATTTGTCATATCTGAGTTTTTCAGATAATGTTTCGCTAATAATTCTCGAGTATGATTGAGTTGCTGTTGAAAAGTTGTATTTTCTTCCTTTAATTTTCTTTGAAGTGTTCGCTTACTATAACCAAGTTTTAATGCCACCTGTTCGATACTATTTTCCGCACTAGGTAATAGCTCGATCAGTACACTTCTCACTCTAGCACCACAACTATCTTCTACTTCTAGCTCACTAAGTCTTCTTTTTAACTCAGGCTCAAAATAATCCCACATCATATCATTTTGATAAACAAATGGTTCTAGTGCATCCTTCTTGGACAGGATGAGCATATGTTTAGGACCTACCGTTGGCTTTATTCCAAAAAATTCTGTGTACTCCTCACTATCTAAACGATATGTTGTCATAATTTGTTGTGGAATAATATGTTTCTTAGTAGCTTTTCTAATACAGTTCACTAGAAAAACTAGCTCAAGCGCAACTGAAATTTCAGGTAATTGATATCTTTCTTTTTCAAACGTTAACTCTAGAGTGATATGATCTTTATTCTCGGTAACTAAGAATACTAAAGGACCGATTAGCC
The DNA here is from genome assembly GCF_938044715.1 of uncultured Turicibacter sp. Taxonomy (NCBI): domain Bacteria; kingdom Bacillati; phylum Bacillota; class Erysipelotrichia; order Erysipelotrichales; family Turicibacteraceae; genus Turicibacter; species uncultured Turicibacter sp. The sequence goes on along the minus strand of NZ_CALIOS010000074.1, from coordinate 358 downwards.
TTTTATACATTGAAATTCTTTTCATACAGGTTAAGACATCTTTACTACAAAGAGCTGCAAAAATAGGAGGTGAAATTGTTTCAACATTTTCAATTTGAGCTACTTTTATTGGAGCAGACGAATCTATCGCTAGTTCCTTTAAGGTATCCATGAATCTAATGTACTCCTCTACCGTCATTGAAGGGACTTTGTTATCAAAGAGATCCTTAGACAATTCCGATCTTCTTAAAGATTCTTCTATAGATATCCCCATACTTTCGACTAAATCCTTGTATCTTCTATCTAATATGAATTTATTCATAATTGGATTGTCAACACTAAACTAAACAACTTTTTTAAGGGTATTTTGACGATATTC